>JAWWPL010000159.1:0-3667 GCA_033850605.1 Blastocatellia bacterium
TGTAATATTCGGCTTCAACGACGGCGTCGGAGGAGTTTAATGCGGCTTCAACCTTCTGCGGATCGCCGTTCTTATTTGCCAGTCGCAGGTTCTTTTCATCTGGCTTTTTCGGATCCCTTGCGAGAACTTCGGGCGACTCAGGTTTGATTGCATCCTGGGCCCGCACCACGTGTGGTAAGACTTCGTACTCAATCACGATCGCGCGCGCGGCATCCTGCGCGAGTTCGGGAGTTGTGGCTGCGACCGCGGCGACCGGAGAGCCGGCAAAACGAAACTCTGTCAACGGCGCCTGAATGATCGCTTTGACGCCGGGCATGGTCGCGGCCTTGCTTGAATCGAAGTTCTTAACCCGAGCGTGGGCGTGTGGACAGCGAAGGATTTTTCCATAGAGCATCCCCGGTAAGCGCACGTCGTAGGTATATTGCGCGACGCCCGATACTTTCAGCGGGCCATCAACACGAGTATGACGATGATTTAGTAAGGTGTGCTTATCGTTTGGTCCCCATCCTGGGCCCGCTACGTCGTCGACTTCGATCTCAACCATCGTCTCGATGCCGTTGACCACTCGCGGAACGCGAACCTTCTTCTTTTTTGTTGGCGTGGGTGTCGGTTGCGGTTGTTGCTGTGGCATTGGTGTCTCTCCGGTTAAGTCTTAAGCCCTTGATGACGGACGAACCTTAAACGCAAAGGACGCAAAGACAGAATCGCAAAGTATCGCAAAGGATAAATCCTGCTTGCGTCCTTTGCGGGGACCTTTGCGATCTTTGCGTTTAATCAAACCGTTCATAGCTACTCAACTTGTTCATGAAGCGCCAGCTTTCGCGGCGGCCAGCGCAGCCTCAAAGACTCGCGGATAGGTCCCGCAGCGACAAAAGTTTCCCTTGCATGCTTCGCGCACTTCCTCCAGCGTCGGATGGGCATTCTTCTTCAGGTAAGCAGAAATAGTGGTCACAAAGCCGGGCGTGCAAAAGCCGCACATCAGCGCGTCGTTCTCGACGAATGCCTTCTGCACCTCGTTCATGTTCTCGGGCGTGCCGAGGCCTTCGACCGTAGTCAACTTACTTCCCACGGCATCGACAGCTAGAACCAGGCAGGAATAGACGGGTTTGTCATCCATAATCACGGTGCACGCGCCGCAGGTACCCATGTCACAGACCAGCTTTGGTCCGGTGATTCCAGGCTCCAGGCGATCTCGCATGGTACTGAGCAGGGTCGTGCGAGGCTCAACTACCGCAGTTCGTCGCTTACCGTTGATGTCCAGCTCGACGTTAACATCCCCGCTAACGGACGTGCCCGCTTTATCGGACTTCGCGCTGGCAGTGATGGCGTCATGCGATAGTAGTGAGTCAGCCAGCGCGGCGCCGGCGCCTGCCACTCCAACGCCCTTGAGAAATTTTCTCCGGCTGGGATCGTGACTTGAGCTTTTCTTTTTTGGCTCGTCTGACATGTTTCCTCCTCAGTCAACTGTAACGCGAGCCGCCGGCTCGCGGGCGCAGGCTGGCAGCCTGCGCTACCTCAACCCGGATTTCTGGTAAGAGAGTGCTATGTTAATTTCAAACGAATCTGCTCGCAAGAGAATTCCGGTGGCCCGCTATCGTTTGCCGCTATCTTCGCGATTTTAACGAGGCCGCAATGGCCTGTTCGGCCAGCGGCGCCATGATGTCATAGCCCTTCCGGTTGGGATGCAATCCGTCTTCCGTTAACTCTTCTTTCAGAAAACCCTTGTCGTCGGCCATGGCCAAAAAGTAGTCGAGATATATGCTGCCGTGCGCCGCCGCGTATGTCTTCATCCATGCGTTGAGTGCCATTATCTGCTCGGGCGGGCGCTGCGTGCTGCGAATGATCGGTTGCCCGTCCTTAGCCTTTTCGTAATCACTGATAGGGAGGAGGGAAGCAAACACTACGCGAATGCCGTTAGCATGTGCCAGGTCAAACATCGATATCAGATTATCTTCGATCGCTGGCAGAGTCATCGGCCCTGTGTTGCCGGCAATGTCATTCGTGCCGGCGAGAATCACAACCACCTTCGGTTGCAATGCGATCACATCAGGCCGAAAGCGTATCAGCATCTGCGGGGTCGTCTGCCCGCCGATACCGCGATCGACATAGGGTTTGCCGGGAAAGAAACCGCCGTAATTCGGACTCTGCCACGAATCGGT
This sequence comes from Blastocatellia bacterium, assembly GCA_033850605.1. GTDB lineage: Bacteria > Acidobacteriota > Blastocatellia > Pyrinomonadales > Pyrinomonadaceae > UBA11740. The sequence goes on from JAWWPL010000159.1 coordinate 2,160, forward strand.
AATCGAGTCGCCCATGAACACGACCCGGGCCTCATTGCTGGAAGGCACCGCAGTCTTTGAGTTAGCTTCGTGATAACGGGCCAGCGCCGGCCAATCCTTCAGTTTAGTTTCAGCTCTGGTGGCGCGTGTGGTTGCCTCGGCGCACGGATCGACCGCAGGCGTAGCGGGTTGCGCCGAAGCGATTGCGGCACAGGCAATGAAGGTCGAAAGTATTATCAGGAAACGATTCATCAGAAGCCTCCTAAGAGTTTTTTCTCAATACGCGCCCTCTGCTGCCACACATTTTCACAGATAGACCCAGATTAGGGTTTTGGTTTTTCCCATCAGTGCTTATCGGTGTAAATCTGTGGTTATTCCTCCGCTTCTACGACCGGGTTACGCAGCGTGCCCAACCCTTCGACCTCAACTTCATAAACGTCCCCGGCCTTTAACAATACCGGCGGATCGCGAAAGACACCGACACCCTCCGGTGTTCCGGTAGCGATTACATCGCCCGGCTCGAGCGTCATCCCCTGCGAGAGATAGGAAATGAGATAGGCGACCGGAAAAATCATCTTGCGCGTGTTTGATGACTGCATAATTTCACCATTCAAGCGCCCTTCTATTTTCAGCGCCTGAACATCCGCGATCTCGTCACGCGTCGTAACGAATGGACCCAAGGGCGCAAACGTATCCAGGCCCTTGCCACGTGTCCACTGCCCGTCGCCGAATTGCAGATCTCGGGCGCTGACATCGTTGATGAGCGTGTAACCAAAAACATGCTCCAGCGCTTCGGCTTCGCTTACTCGCCTGGCCCTGCGACCAATCACAACGGCCAGCTCTGCTTCGTAATCAACTTTCTGACTTATCGCCGGCAGGACGATCGGTGCATTGTGGGCGCTCAAGGAATTCGGAAGTTTGTTAAAGAGAAGCGGGGCCGCCGGTGGTGCTGTTCCGCCTTCGATCGCGTGGTCAACATAGTTACGACCGATCGCCAGGATTTTGCTCGGGTAAACTGCGGGGAGGAAATGAATGTCGTCGACTGAGTAGCCGGTCGCGACACCCTGGCCATGACGTGAACCATTGGTAAACAATGCGCTGATTTCTTCCGCGGCAGATTCTCCGCGGCCGATGATCTCCAGCGTGCTATTAACTTCCAGGAGCCAGGGCGCCGTCGCAGATCCCGCAGCCTTAGCCGCGCGGGCTAGTTCAGCGACATCGCAAACCATATCGCCCACAGCCAACCCAAGTCTTTGCTTATCCGAATCTCTTGTTTTGAATTGCGCAAGTTTCATTTGCTGCTCTCCACTCCTACTTAACGATCCGGCCGCGGCATTTAAGCCATCAAGAGTCTCCGCGCGCATAGTCAGTGCGGATTAAATCCATTGGCCGGAGGATTCCGATGCCCAGCAAGTTAGTGTTACGGTGTTTGACGAATGAATCTTACCGTCATCATCGATTTCCGCCAACGGAAATTCCCGCGTCCGGCTGAATGAAGTTGTGGCCTGCTCTCGGATCGATGTCGTTCC
>JAWWPL010000174.1:0-9508 GCA_033850605.1 Blastocatellia bacterium
AGGGACTCAAGCTTAAGAGGTTGACTATCGTAGAAGCACCTCGCGGATTGAGTCTTTATCCCGCTCGCTACCGCTCGCGGTTCTGTAATGACCGCCTTTTAAGCCCCCACGTCACCAAGCGAATGCAGCGCGGCGAATGGCTCCTTACCGGGGGCGAGCAAAAGCCTCCGCAGCGGGTCCTGCATCGCTTCAGTCAGAAAAGCGGCCGTCCGGTCCGCGCGGTTTTGGCTGTCAATGTTCTTGACGATCGCGTACTGAATCTGGACTTTGGAAAGATCGATGACCAGCGTGCAGCCGCCACGGAAAGAATGCGGCTCGGTGGACCCTTCGATCTTAAGCTCGCGAGACTGAGTCAAGGCCACGATGATCTGGGGCATGTATTGACCATCAGGTCCAACTCGCATGGATCGCCGCAGCGCGTGCACTTCAAATCCGGAGTGCGGATCGAGTCCAAGCTTTGCGGGCAGCTCAGGCGTATTCGCAAAGACTTCCGCGATCGCAGTGTGCAGATCGATCCGCTGCGCTCGAGTCTCGATAAAGAGCTGCTCTCGACTGCTGATGTAGAAGCATTTGTCAGCATAACGCTTCAATTGATTAACCAGAATCCGGGCCTGCTTACGCGGGATGTTGAGCTCGACTCCCTGCCATCGCAGCGTGTCGACCGAAAGCGTTTCGAGATCCAACGGATAGATCCCGCGCCTGCGGAAGGCCTCAACGAAAGCTATGCGGTAGTTGTATCGATCATCTTCGACGAGGTCGGCATCGGCAGTAATTATTCCTCGGAGGTATTCCCCAAAGGTAATATCGACCGGGGGAATATAGTCCAGCGCCCGGATACACATATTGAGCACATGCCCGGCCGTCTTGGACGCTTCGGCGGCCAGGCGGTGCACCAGGTCAGGATGAATCGCACCTGAAGGCAGCACACCAGTGCCACCAGTATAGATGCGCAGCAAATCCGCGGTGCGCGTCTTATAGATCGCCAGGAAAGCATCGAAGATGGCGGCGACCAGCAGCGCGCCGCGGGAGTGTGGCGCCAGGACCTTCTTATAGTCCGCCGGATCGGGTTTCTGTCTGGTCCAGACTCCTTTGTCGTCTAACTTTCCGATAGCGTCCCGCAAAGCCCCGCGCCCACCGATCGCGCGTCCAAACTGCAGTGCCAGACTGCCGAGAATTGTCTCAGATTCCAGATTGCCGCGGCTTTGACTAATCTCACTCTCCAGGATTTCCGGAATCGTGAAATGCTGCATCAGCGCGACCACGTCGGCGAAGGCTTCGTGGAATGCGAGCACGTCAATGTTCGTCGGCTCGTTGAATCGTCGATGCATGCCATCGAGGATCGCATGGGTCGTTTCGTGGGCGACGATGTCATGTGAAAGACACGCGTAAACCACGCTGCCCGGAACATGATCGCCCGGGTCGTCCGCACCGGCTTCGAAGTAACCAAACAGCAACGCAATTTCCTGCGGGCTGTAAAAGGCGTTCGCTTGACGCAGAGCATGCGGCCGGACGAGCAACTGGCGCACGAACTGACTATCGTCAAGGGGATCCTGAGGATTAGCGCGCGGGCGCCAAAGCACCGGTCGTCCAAACGCGCGCTCAAAATTCTCGATCGTTTTCATGGCGATGGCATAAACCATCTGCTGATGAAAAGCCGGATTGCCTTCCGCCGGTGGGCAGCCGTCCTGCGCCAGCAGCCGGGGATCATTAAGGTCAACGGGTGGGTACGTTATTCCCTTAGCGTCGGTATCGACAACTTTCAGGTACTCGCCGCTTGGTCCCGGAGCGAGGTCTTCCCATCCCACCTTTAACACCACTTCATTAATCGGCGCTGTGTCGAGATTAGTCGAGAAGCTTGGGTCGACCGCGTAAGCGCGGATGCGACGGAAAGGCGGGCGCGGAATCGTGATTTTGGGATTACAGGCGGCACGCGTCGGCGCTACTACGTCCGGAGGCGCGCTGGGCACGGGGCCACCGGCCACCGATGGATAGCGGGCCGCTACGTGTTTGCGGAGCGCTAACGACGCTTTATCATCCTGAATCACAGCATCCATGAATCTGCGGAGTTCCTGATCGCTCGCCGGCTTTTCCGGATCGGGAATTATGTCTTGCAAATCCTTGTTCGCCAGGTAACGTTGGGTGAGTTCAAGATTAAACATCTCTTCGCGCGGCGGCGGATCAGTAAGTCCCAGACCCGTGATTACGCGAAAGAACGAAAACGAATCGTTATCCGGTGGAGTCTTCGGCAAAGCGAGATTTGGAGCGACGCTCAACGCGGCATTCGCTTGCAGGATGCCATTGCCGAAATGCTGTGGGTCCGCGCCTTTGGCTTTGGCGGAAGAGAAGAGCGCATGACGTACAGCTTCGACCCGATGCCAGTCACGTCCGAGAAAATTCTTATACTTCTCGTACCAGAGGGCGACGGCAGCAGCAACCTGCGGCGTGGCGGCCGAAGTTCCCTCACCGTTGTTTCTGATTCTGGTTTCGCAGCCATAAAGTGCCCAGGGAATGTTAGGCGTATATGAAGCAATTGCCGCCGTCATGCAACTGTCCGGTCCCCAGCTACCCTGAATGTCGTTGCGTTCGATGTCATAGTACGGTCGACCGTCGGCCATTACGCCGCAGACGGCAATCGTGCGGTGATAGCGCGCGGGGTAAACCACGTGATGCGAAGGCAGACCGATGACGTTATTACCGGCCGCGGCGCAGATACAGATGCCTGCTTCATACGCCTTGTTGACTGCCTCGCTCCAGGCCTTCGATGGCAGCCCGCCCATGCTGATCGTGACGACATCGCAGAGATTGTCGATGGCGAACTGCAAAGCCTGCGCGAAGGCGCTCACATTAAAAAGAATTACCGAGTTGGCGATTCGTAGCGGCACAATGTCCGCGTGGGGCGCGCCGCCGAGATAGTCGTTCGAATCGGGCACTTTGCCACCGGCAAGAATTCCGATCGTGCCGGTACCGTGATCGAGGTTTTGCGGCAGTAAGTTGATCGAGGCGCGGGCTTGAGCCTTATTGGGATCGGGGTCTCCGTCAACAAAGCTGTGCTCGAGGACTATGTTATCGGGCTTGGCTTTCTGTCCCGGGTAATAGCCAGTGTCTATGTGCGCTATGCGTGTGCGCGGCGCCTGAAAATCCACTGCATTTCGCGCGGATCCCAACTGCGTGTAATCGTCCTGCAAATGCCACGCGAAAACATCCGGCCCCAGGGCTTTGTTGTGGGTATTGTCCTGCCTGACTTCTGTGGCGCAGGGGTCGGGCGCCGCGGCCAGCGCTACACCTGCGGGCGTCGCCTCGCTTCCGTCATTGAAGCTCTGCACGAGATCAGGTTCGGCAAACAGCACTGCCGACTCGTCCACGCCGAGTTGATCCGCCACTTGGGCATGGGCCAAGTCCCACGGATTCGGTCCACCTGTGTCGGGCAAGTCTGCCAGGTACCACGAGGGAGCATCGGCAATTCCAAACGCGTTGGTGGGGGGAGTATTTCCGTAAAGCGGCCGTAGATTCACTCTTGGATCAGCAGCAGCCAGGCCGATACTGGGCCGGAGTTTTACCAGGATACGATTTGCCATTGTAGCCTCCACCAATCTATGTCTTTTGTGAGCGTTATGTGTCCTTGTGCATGCTGTCGCGTGCGAACGCGAGCTAACTTTTGCTACCGACCAACCAATCAACCGACCTTATGCTCGTTCACGCGCGTAGCCGTCGACGGATCATTCCGATCTGAGCGCCAGGTCGGATGATTGAAGTGAATCACAAAATCACCATTGTACGAGGCGACCGCGTTATCGAAGGTAAGACTGCCGATCCGCCGCCAATTGCTGAATGTGACGTGTTGAGAAAGTCCGGGACCGTGCGCCGTACCTTCATCCGTCACTTCAATATTGAACGTCAGGCTGCGCTTCGGCATCGTGTCGCCGTAATCAAAAATTTGCGCCATGACTTCGTCGCGAAAATCCAGGGCCTCGCCCGCAATCCGCGGTTGCTCCGGCGCTATCAACAGCCGCATATACTTTGGACTGCGGATGGGTTCGTCGGCCGCCTTACCAAGCTCCGCGATCTGATAGAGCTGGCGCTGCGCGGGCTCTTTGTCGACGCGCTGGAAAACGATTCCAGTGAGGAGCAGGACCGGCACGCCGCGGCCGCGTCGCCAGGCATGAACATCGGGAGCGTTTCGCAACTCAGCGTCATTGATATAGTCCGTGTGTTCACCGGCAATATCCTGCTGGGTAAAAAAGCTCGCTGTCCGGTGCGGCTGCGGATCATTCTCGTCGGCGGTGGGAAACAGCTTGCCCACCAGCGCCAGTGAACGGGTGTGGCCGCGCCGCGTCTCAGTGCAGCAGGTTGAATAACGACCCACCGTCAACGCCTCGCTCCCTTTGCGAAAGTAACCGGAGTACTCTGTCTCTTCCGTAATCTTCCAGCGGCCGGTCAGACAAATCCCATTCGGATGCAGCAGGCGTCGAAAACCTTTTCCATCAGCACCCCAGCGCAGATCCGCATGAGAGTCAACGGTGCGTTCGATGGCCTGCTGAAAGAGATATCGCTTGCCAAACGATAAGATGCCACGCAACACACTCGAAAGCGTGACCTTGTAAATCGGCAAGGGAGCGGAACCATCGCGGGTCCATACAGACTGATAAGGATTCGCGAAGATGGCATCCCGCACTTCCGCGAAGCGCGATCCCTTATAGGCGCGATCATCGCTGGTAATCCATTCCGTCCCGTAAAATTTTGGTCTCATGCTCACCTTAGCGGTCTTGTTAGGGTGCTCATCTAATTCAATGGCGGCGCGATTACTGGGTTAATTGTGCGGTGCTAACAATCGGACGACGCGGGGTACTAGCCACCGTCAGGGAGGGCTCAGTCATGTAGGTCGGAGCCCTCCCTGACAGTCGGGCTAGTGCCCCGCAGATTAGCAACACACTCTCATCCCCACTACTCATTCTGTTACCCGTCTACGCAACCCCCACAGCACCAGGACACACGCGGTCACCATCGCGACTGACACCGACATCAAGCCGAAGGTCACAATGTTCTCCTGCCAGGCAGAGGCAAAATGTCCCGAGCCTGCCAGAGGCGTCAGACGATTCGTCGCGAAAGCGGCTGCCAGCAAAGTCGTCGCGAAATTTCCATAGAGACCGTACAGCGCTAGCCAGACCGGAATCGCCTCAACGCGGCCTGGCAGTGCCACATGTTTCCAAATCGAACCGAGAGCGAGTAAGAACAGACCACCAAAGAGTCCGACCAGATGCCCGCTCAGGCCCATTCGCGGGTTTGCCAGTTGAGGGAAGATCAGGCCGGCCAGCATCGCCAACAAGAAAAGCAGAATGCCGGCGGTAAACAACTGGCGTTGTCTATTCTCTACGCCCATGTTTCTCTCCTCTTCGGATCGATCTGTGGCAAGGCCTCGTAATTCTCGTCGCACCAGGCGCGCGCGGCTTTTACGCCGAGATCGACCGCCTGCGAAAAGCGACGCTGGCGAAAATTAAAGAGATAGTGCAGATCGACTTCCGATCTCAGTTCTCGCACGACAATGCGCCGTCCGAACTCGCCTGAAGCGCCGGCTGCGATCGCCGCATTATCGTTCTAAATCCGTGCCAGCACCTGACCGTAGCCGCCGTTTGTCGCTGCCTCAAAGATTCCAAAGAAGTTGCCGACAAAACCATCCAGCCATTGGCCGCGCGAACTGGTGGTCCAGATAACCCAAAGCTCGTCGGCGCCGCGGCGGATGGCTTCTTCAAGGTTGCTCGCGGTGTTAAAGACAGCGTCGATGTAGGTATCGCCGCCGATCCGCACAGGCGGAAACCATACTGGCAACGACGCAGTGGCGATAAGAAAGTCCTCCGACATCTCTGGCGGAGTGACCGGACGCAGACTGTGTTTCGAAAAGTTGTAGACATTAAACGTCGCTTCGCGTCCGCCAGCGCGGATCTTCTTCCAATCAAGTCCCCATTCCGGAAAGAATGTTTTACGGAAAGCATTCAGCGTGAACAGGGACTCAGCATAGAAGAGCCGCGGCAGCTGTCTCCAGTTCAAGCCAACTGCTGCGATTGGCTTGAAGTTACGCCAGTGTTCGGCGATCTGCGTGCCGCTCATTCCCTGCGCCCACATGGCCAGGTTGAAGGTCGCCGCGCTGACGCCATCGGCGTGATCGAATTCGAGGCCCATTTCATCCAGCCACACCTGCAACACGCCGGCCTGAAAGGCGATCTTCAGGCCACCACCCGCCAGCATTAGCGAACGCTTCGGCATTGACGTCTCCGTTCCGAATCAGCGCACCCCATTTTACCCACGTCAAAAATAAATTCATTTCGCGTCAGCGAGGATGGCATCTGCTGCCTTCTCAGCGATCATGTAAATCGGCATCACCACAAAGAAACCAGGAATCTTCGGGAAGACAGAAGCGTCAACCACGCGCAGGCCCTTCACGCCGCGCACCCGAAACGACGCGTCGAGGACGGCGTCCGGGTCATCATCGGCGCCGATCTTGCACGTGCATGAGGCGTGATGACCCCAGGCGCGATCCTCGACGAATTTGTCGATGCCTTCGTCCGAATTCAGATCGACGTCCTTCATGCAATCTGGATGAAGCGGCAACCGCCGCGTCGCTCCCTTGAGCAGCGTGTTGACGATGCCTACACCCTCGCGCATCGCTTGCATATCCTTTTCCGCATCCGGCGTCAGCTTGCCTTTTTCGTCGCGTTCGAAATAGTTGAAATCAATTCTCGGCGGATCGAGCGGATCCTTTGACTTGAGCGTAACGCGGCCGCGAAAACGCGCGTGGCCTTTCAGCAGCAGCCAGGTCCACTTGTCATGGGGTTGGGCAACGGCATCGATGCACCAGCCGGTGTAGTAACCGGTAAAGGAACCCGGGACGCCAAAGATGAACAAGTCGGGCTCGTCATTCTCGGCCACGCTGGACTTTGCGGTGAACCCGATGACCGCCCCATTGGTGGCATAGAGACCGGTGCCGCCGCTGGACCACTCTTTCAAGTATTCATCGCCCTCGGGCTGGTCCGGGCTCGGGCAGTCGAATGTTGCCCCTTGCAACAACGGGAAGACAGCGTCCGCCTGAGCAACTATGCCGACTTCATAACGATCCTGGAGGTTCTTTCCCACGCCGGGGAGGTCTACGCGAACGGGTATATTTATTTCCGCGCGTTCCAACTCTGCTCGCGGCCCGATACCTGAGAGCATCAGCAGTTGCGGCGTGATGTATGCCCCGGCGGCGATGATCACCTCGCGCTTTGCCCTTACTTCTTCCGCCGGTTCGTTCGACTTGCCAAAACGTTCCGGATCGCGATCGGCTCGATATAATCGTTCGCCGCGCAGGTAGCGGACGCCGGTTACCCGCAACGGATCCGCGTCGTCAAAAATGAGTTCGGTAACGTGACAATGCGTGCGCACCTCAAGCCGGCGTGTCGCTTCACCTGCGGCCACGCGTTCGCGTGTTCCGGCCCGATGACCCTTCTGGTCAATTGCCATCGGTACCATGATCGCGCCGAAGCCATGACGTTTCAGCACCCGTAGGTCGTTGGGATCGAATTCAGCTTTAAGGTGAGCGTCGCGACGGAAAAAAGGCCGATCCCACCAATGGATCGGCAGCTTCTTCCAATGGGCCTTCAGGGCGTCGAAAGCGATCTCGCCAATCGATGGATCGTGGTGCCGAATGGCGTCGCGTGCCAGGCCGACAACGCTGGCGAAACGTGTTGGCAACCAGCCGTCCTTGCCGTGTCCCGCGGACGGAGCCGAATGGTGACGCCAGTGTTCCACCCGGGCAAAGTACTTGTCCATTTCGCGCGGCGCCCAGCTTCCGTCGCCGGTAGCATCGGCAATCGTCCGCCAATCGCTGTCGTGCGGCCGGATAATGATCATTGCGTAATGCGCCGTGCAACCGCCAACTGTTCGGGCGCGGGGATAGTACACCCCACGCCGCCCGGCGTTTCGCTCCACAATGTATTTTGGATCTTTTTCCTGCCGCTGCTCGTCTTCATAGTGACGAACATAGAAGTCCAGACGCATATCCCGATCTTCTGTGGCGCGTCCATGAAACACGGGCACCTGGTAGTTCCAGTTGCGCTGCTTCGGATCGGCCTTGGGATCGTCCGTGCCACCGGCCTCGATTAACAGCACGCTGTGGTTTGCTTCGGCCAGCCGGGCTGCGAGTGGGCCCCCACCCGCGCCCGAGCCGACTACGATGTAATCAAAGTCTGCGTCGCTCATAGTCGTCCTCGTGAGTAAAAGCGAAGGCGAGCCCGCCGCCGATTGATTCCCCGATGGCGCTGTTCGTCAGAAGGTTTTCAGAAACTCGATCAAAGCACGCTTGTCCTCATCGCTGAGGGCGGGCTCACCGTCGTATCCCGTGCCGAAGTAGTGGCCGCGGTTCACTACATAGTCCGGACACTTGCTGACGGCCATAAACTGGTCCGCCAGCGGCTTGAGAATCTCCTGTGCCTGCGCTTCGGTCGCGTTCGGTCCGAGTTCTTTCAGCTTCTTATTGATGGCAACGACCAGATCCAATATTTTCTTGCGGTGATTGAGACGGTCCCAGAAACCCATCTCTTCCGGTCGCACCATCAGACTCGCCAGCAGGCTGACAGGAGTGCCGCGCGGAATCGGACCGATCTCAATGCCATTCTCGTCAATGATGCTCGGCAAGAACCACTTACCCCAGCTCCCCAGGCTGTCGGGCACATAACCGGGCGCAACGCGCAGGTAACAAGTCTCGGTCGTGCGATCGATGACGCCGATGCCTTTCTCACCAAGCACCGAGTCCTTCTCTCGCTTTTCGGGCCAGAGCATCTTTTCGATTGAGTCCTGAAAGGAATCCATGCGCCCGTCTACGGACGGACTAACATTGAACTTGCCCACAGTGTTGTTAAGCAGGAAGGGAGCGGTGGACCATAAACTGATGAGCGAGGCTGGACGTGTGTAGCCGCGTCCGCCGTCCGGCATTGAATACGACTTTTCCTCTCCGGTCACCGGGTTGTAGATTTTAATGGCGCCGACAGAAGGGAGTTGTTTGTAAGTCTCGGACGAGAAGTTATCCCAGATATTGTCCCTGATGGCATTGGTAGCCAGCGGACTGCATGCGTTGGTTTGGAGCAGCGTAACGGGAACGCGGTGTTCGGCCGAAAGATAATTACCATCCAGAAAATCCCCTGCAGTAACTATCGCGCGCATCCTGGATTTGAAGTCTTCCGTCTTGGTCCATGCCCAGTACTTGTTCCAGCAATTCAGATAATTCGGGCCCGAACAGCCGCCCGGATCGAGACCCTCCGCTGGCGTGGGCAACTTGCTCGAGTGACAGCGCGCGCAATTCTCCGCGAAAACCACTTTGCCTCGATCCAGCTTCTGAGCGTACGTCTTGTCCTTGTCAGGATTGCCGAGATACTTCTCGGTGCCGGGCGCATCTTTCAATTTGTGCGGCTCGGTGGTCTTGAGGAAGAAGAGCGCCGTGTCGAACGTCTGGGCTTCAGAGGCTTCCCAGTAAGCCGAGTTT
>JAWWPL010000219.1:0-3446 GCA_033850605.1 Blastocatellia bacterium
TGTAGTTAGACTGGAGGCAGAAACTTTTGGCTAGGTATAGAGATGCGGTGTGCCGTCTGTGCCGCCGCGAAGGCGCAAAACTTTTCCTCAAGGGAGACCGTTGCTACAAACCTTCCTGTCCGATTGAGAAGCGCGGCACTCAGCCGCCCGGACAGCATGGCAATTCCATGCGTCGCGGCAAGGCGCTGGCGGGCTATGGCCAGCAACTTCGCGAAAAGCAGAAGGTCAAACGGATCTACTTTATTCTCGAAGGACAATTTCGTAATTACTTTGAACGGGCGGCCCGGCAAAAAGGGATCACCGGCGAAAACCTTCTGTTTCTGCTCGAGCGACGGTTGGACAATGCCGTGTATCGAGCCGGGTTTTCGACCTCCCGACGCCAGGCGCGCCAGCTTGTGAATCACGGGCACGTGCTGGTAAACGGGCGCAAGGTTGATATTCCGTCGTACCAGGTGAAACCCGGTGAAGTCGTTGCGATCAAGGACGCCAGCCGGAAAAATGTACACGTGGAAGGCGCGTGGCAGACCGCCGCGGGACGTGGTCGTCCCTCCTGGATCTCGGCCGCCGCGGAAATGAGTGCGACCATTACCGGCCTGCCGACTCGTGAAGAAATCGATCGCTCGATTAACGAGCAACTGATCGTGGAACTTTATAGTAAATAATACGGCGCGCCCTGGAGCGGTGTTGACGAAGCGCGCGCTTGGGGCTGCACAACTTCTCCTCGAATATTCTGACGGTACGTTATGGATCAAAACAATCTTTGGACTGGTTTTCAGATGCCGCGCCGCCTGGCGGCTGACGGCGATACTTTGACGGATCGCTATGGACGGTTTTCGGCCCAGCCGTTCGAACGCGGCTTCGGCACGACGGTCGGCAATTCGCTGCGCCGCGCGCTGCTCTCTTCGATCGAAGGCGCGGCTATCACCGCGGTCAAGATCGAGAGCGTCGAACATGAGTTCTCTTCGATCAAGGGGGTGGTCGAAGACGCTACCGACGTCATCTTGAACCTAAAACAGGTGCCCTTTACGCTGCATGGTAATGAGCCGAAGACTCTGACGATCTCCAGGACAGGACCGGGTGAAGTCACCGCGGGCGATATCCAGGGAGATGCCGACGTCGAAGTGCTCGATCCCGCGCTGCATATCGCAACCCTGAGCGATGGGGGCACGCTGAACATCGAGATGCGGCTGAAACGAGGCCGTGGTTACGTGTCTGCGGATCGCAACTTTGACGAAGACCTCTCGCTCGGCTACATCCCGATTGACTCGGTGCACACGCCGGTCAAGAAGGTGAACTACTCGGTCGATGCCGCGCGTTTGGGTCAGAATACTGAGTACGACAAACTGACGATTGAAGTCTGGACGGACGGCTCGGTCAAGCCCGACGACGCCATTGGTCTGGCGGCAAAGTTGATCAAAGATCACATGGCGATCTTTATTAACTTTGAGGAAGACACCGAAGACTACAGCTATCAGCAACAGGAACGTGCTCCGTTGCCGCGAAACGATCAATTGGATCGCTCGGTGGATGAGCTGGAGCTCTCTGTGCGTTCTTATAATTGTTTGAAGAACGCTGGTATCAAGACCATTCGCGACTTAGTCCAGCGATCGGAACGCGAGATGCTGGCGACCAAGAACTTCGGCAAGAAATCCCTGGGTGAAATTCGCGACATTCTACGCGGTATGGGCCTGGATTTTGGCGTGCAGTTTGACGAACAAGGCAATCCAATTCCCGGCACCGGCGGGGGCGAGATTGAAGACGACGGCAGCGACGACGACGAGTTCGAGACTGCCGTACAGTAGTGGAACAGACTTCAGTCTGTGATTTGAAGTTGCGCGTTGAGTTGCTCGAGAGAGAGAACCACAGACTAAGGTCTGTGCCAGATAGTCGCGCAAGTAGGACTAAACGATCATGCGTCATCTAAAGGCCCATCGGAAGCTCGGGCGGACAACAGAGCATCGCATCTCTATGTTGCGGAATCTCGCGACGTCGCTGATAAATTCGCGCGACGATCGCATCGTAACCACTCTGCCCAAAGCGAAGGAGTTGCGCCCATTTGTTGAGAAGGCGATCACTCTGTCTCGCCGCGCGGCCAGCCTGGAAGGCAACACCGCGGAGGTCGGCGGCCTGCATTTGCGCCGCCAGGCAGCGGGTTTCTTTCACGCCGGAAATTACGGGCGCGCCACGGCCACCCGTCGCGGCCAAACACCGCCGCCGCGGACCGCGGGAGTGGCAGCGATTCGCCGGTTGTTTGACGAGTTGGGCGAGCGGTTCAAGGATCGTCCCGGCGGTTATACACGAATAATCAAGATGGGCCGGCGTACCGGTGATGGCGCCGAACTCGCGATTATTGAGTTGGTGGACAACGCGCGCGAGAAGGAAGCCCAGGCCAGCGCGCGCAAACGAGCCAAGGGCTCACCGAAGAAGAAAGCGGAAGGCGCAAAAGTGACGAGCCCCGCAGCGGAGCAGAAGGAAGAAGCCGGAAACGAAGAATAAGAAGAATCTTTGGGTGGGCTCCGGTCGGCAGATTGAGCCGAGATCGGGGCTCTTCCTTTAATTGGCGCTGAGTGCGAAGCCAAGATACGCGACCCGGGCCGGCTACGACCGTTACCAAGGAGCGTCCCATGTCAACCGGAGCCAAGAGGGCGATGAGCGATCAGGAAGACAAGCAGCCGGAAGTTGTGCCGTCACTAGCGGAGCGGCCTGCGGAGCGCAACCAGCGCGACCGTGACCGGGGGCGCCGTCGAAATCGCAATCAACCCCGACATCTCGAAGCTTCGATCAATATGAACGAGCTTCGGGAACTCATCGATCTCATTACCGAAAACGGACTGACGAATTTCGAACTTGAGCGCGAGGGTTTCCGCGTCAAGGTTGGGCGCGGTACCTTCGTCGAAGATCCGAGCGCCCCAGCGCTCCTTCCCGGGGGAGCGGAGAAGCAGATTGCCGGCACGCAGACGGGCAGTTCCGTCCAGAGTATTCCCGCGTCGGCTCCATCACACCCGGGCGCCCAGGCTGAGGAGGCCGCTTCAGTTGATCAGGATCTGCATATCATCACCGCGCCCATAGTCGGGACGTTCTACCGGTCGCCCTCGCCTACGGCGGAAAGCTTCGTGCGGATCGGCAGCGAGGTCGAACACAACACAGTGGTGTGCATTATCGAAGCCATGAAGCTGATGAATGAGATTCAGGCGGAAACCACCGGCGAAGTGGTCAAGATTTATGTCGAAAACGGGCAGGCGGTGGAGTACGGCCAGCCGCTTCTAGGAATCAAGACTCAGTAGTTCCGGAAGTCCAAGCTCCAAAGTCCAAAGCGCTGCCATCGTGCTGACGTTGGACCTGGGACCTTGGGCTTTCGACTTTTAGTTTTTAGCTATGACCAGCACCAGACCATTTCGCAAGATCCTGATCGCCAATCGCGGTGAGATTGCCTGCCGGATTATCTG
>JAWWPL010000230.1:0-8491 GCA_033850605.1 Blastocatellia bacterium
GTCGTCGCCGTCTTCGATTTTCAACGCCAATCCAAGTCCGTCTGGCCATTCAGCTGATGCCAGAACTCCAACAGTATAGACGCCTTCTGCTCCTATTTTCGAAATCAAGCGGCCCTCAGCAGCCTTAATCAGTTCGGTATCCAGACGATCTTTGGTTCCGCCCACCATTTCCGGGAAAGCGATCATCGCTCTAATGATGCGTTGGCACGCATCACGGGTGGCGGCCTCAAAACTCTCGGGCGCAACCAGCCGGGCATACATCAGCGCCATAGCCCTCACCGGCACGCCGAATACGGGAACACCACAACCGTCCACGCCAATGGCAATCTGCTGCAAAGGAACGCCTGAAAAATCCGCGAACGTCTTTGAAATCATTTGCTGAACAGGATTGCGCCAATCGTCATAGCTTTCCGTCGCCGCACCGATGTGGACCGCTAAGGCCAGCATGGCTGCATGTTTTCCGGAACAATTGTTTTGCAGCACGTTCGGCGGCGTTTGATTTCGGGCCAGTGCCCGCGCGACATCGGCGCTGAACGGTTCGTGCACTCCGCACTTGAGTGCCCTTTCATCCAGCCCAACTTTGGCGAGCATCGAACGAACAGCGTCTACGTGAATTGTCTCTCCGCTGTGCGAGCCGCAGGCGATCGCGATTTCCTGCTCAGTAAAACCAAACCGATCTGCCGCCCCTGAGACGATCACTGGAATCGCCTGGAAGGGCTTTCCCGACGAGCGCACGTAGGTCACCGTATCCGGCAAACCAAGCGAGGCGATCGTGTTACCCCCACCAGTTACGGCCGTGAGATGTCCGCGATGACGGGATTCAACAAGGGGGCCGCGCCAGACTTCGACCAGCGAAGCA
This sequence comes from Blastocatellia bacterium, assembly GCA_033850605.1. Classification (GTDB taxonomy): domain Bacteria; phylum Acidobacteriota; class Blastocatellia; order Pyrinomonadales; family Pyrinomonadaceae; genus UBA11740. Next base: position 860 of record JAWWPL010000230.1, read on the forward strand.
GGCGTTCCGGCGACAGCATCTCTCGGATTGGACATTGCGGGAGCATCTTAACTGTTCGCCCGAAAAAAAAGAAAAGCGGGTTAGATTCTTTCTAACCCGCCCTTACAGGAACCTCAGTCGTTGCTCCGGATCTTATGCTTACTTTTCTCGCTTCTCCGTCGACTGAGCTGCCGGGAGAATTGATGGCACGGCATTAACCTGGCGAAGACGAGCCGCGCTCAATTTCGCGCGTCGACCGCCAAACGAAAGCACTGTCAGTTTTACGGCTCTTCGTCCGAACTTGAGCGCTTCCCGAGAAGTGGGGGTCCAAATGTCTATGCGGCGTCCTTTGACCGCTCCGCCTGTGTCCGCAACCTCATATTCACCGCTGAAAGAGCCGGCTTCCAGCCTGACTCGAGTGCCCAACGGCAAAACGGAAGGGTCGGCGGCGATTAACCCGCGGGTGACCGGCCTGCCGCTTGCCGTTCGGCCGCGCAGGCTATAAGCGGTCGCGGTATAGGTTTGGGGCGCAACCGCAACAGCGGTATTGCTTGCGGAAGCGTCTGTTGTTTTAGCGACAGTACTGGTTGAGCCTGACTCTCCGATAGTTGGGCCGGCGACCCGGGATTCAGGGTTCGAAGCTTCTCGAGTTTGCGCGCCTAAACTCTGAACCTGCTGAGCAGGCTGAGCTGGTTTCGGGTCCTGGTGAATGTAGCTCTGCGAGTAGGAAATAGCGGAAAAAACGAGCAGCACACTTACCGCGCTGCCAATAGCAGTGGATTTCATCAATCGGGTTCTCCTATCCGATGGTTTAGTGCCAGCTTTTCAGAAGCGCAGCGCGCGAGTCTTTTGATTCAGGTGACTCGACCCCTCGGCTCTAGGAGACTGAAGGTAGTCAGCCGAAGTTAGAGGGTTTAGATCCTATGCGCGACGCTGAAAAGACCAAAAGAAAAAAGCGAACCTTAGGGGTTCGCTGCTTCAGTGCGGGCAAAGGCTAGCACAGGGTCTGTGAGGTGTCTAGCGACGGCCAGTCGAGTAAGTGTACGAATTCCGCTACATTAACGGGTTTTTGGAGGCCAAGCCAACGCATGATTTCAAGTCTATTTGTAAACCGAGCTACTTAGAACAAGCGTTCGCGGGACTCTCGAGTGGCTACAAAATCCTTCAACCAAATTCACCGCAAAGGTCACATTGACTTTCTTTTTCTTAGCCTTTTTCCAGATTTGCGTACTTCTCGATGAGCTTCTTCTGGCCGTATCCAGGGAAGCTCACCGTGAACTTGGTCTGGTCGCCCGAGCCTTCCCGGCGCAGAACGAGCCCCCTGCCATACTTTGCATGGCGCACATATGACCCTGGCAGAATGTCGTTACTGGGAGCGCGGGCGTCCCCGTCCGCGTTGAGCGCGGAGCGCGAACCTGTCTGTGAGTTGATCGTACCGCCCGGGTTAGGCAGCCCAGCCCGGGGGTCTGGTTTGGCTTGGGTCGCGTTGCTTCCCCTGTCTTTTCCACTTGAAACGCCCATCTTCTGCGCACGTTTACGAAAGAATTCTTCAATCGACTCAACGCTGTCATAGGTCTTACCCGGAAATTTTGTTCCGGGCCGTCGCGCGCTTAAGCGGCCGGAATTGCCGGATTCAGAAAGCTCTCCCGGCCCGCCCCCAGAAGATTCATCGTAGTCATACTGAAGGGAACCGGCCGCCTGTTCGATGGTCTTCGACTCGCGGGCGAATGATAGCCACGATCTCCCGCGCGAAATATCTTCGATGAGATCGAGTGGCATTTCATTGAGGAACTGGGATGGTTCTGAGGCCAATTCCTCTCCATATACGCGTCGCTTCACCGCATGGGTCACATACAGATACTTCTCGGCGCGGGTCATGGCGACGTAAGCCAACCGGCGCTCTTCTTCGATGTCCGACGCATCGCTAAGCGAGCGCGAATGCGGGAACAGGCCGTCCTCCAGCCCCACGATGAAGACGAGCGGAAACTCCAGACCCTTCGCCGAATGGGCCGTCATCAACGTCACCGGCACGTCGCTCTTGTACTGATCGGTGTCGGCCACCAGCGCAGAATGATCGATAAAGTCTCGCAAACCCTCAGGTCCCTGTTCGTCATAGTCGACCGCCGCATTTACCAGTTCCTGTAGGTTTTCCAGACGGGCTTCGGCCTCGTCGTTGTTCTCGGCCTTTAGCGCATTTTCATAACCTGTGTCGAGAATCGCGGCTTTGACGAGGTCGGAAACAGGTGACGAGGATTCGATGATCTGTGTTCGGGAGCCCTCCCTCCCGGGCGGGCTAGTGCCCCCTGACTCCCCTTGGCCGGTATTTTCTTCGAACTCGCCGTCAGCGTCTGCGTTGTTATTCGCGCCGGCCATCACGCTCTCAGCCCTTGCCGCCAACCCTTTGACTATCCTTTGGAAGTTCGCCAGAGCCGCAGCCGCCCGCGGGGAAAGGCGACGCTCGTCAGCAAGCAAATCAGTGATCGCCTCCCAGTAAGAGACGCCGAGCTCGCGTGCGCGGACATCGATCTCGTCCAGCGTCATTTTGCCAATGCCGCGCGTCGGAGTATTGATGACTCGTTGCAAGGCTATCGAATCGTTCTGATTCATTGCCAGCTTCAGATACGCGATTATGTCCCGGACTTCCATTCGTTCGTAAAAGGAAAAGCCGCCGACGATATTGTATGAAAGTCCGGAGCGGCGCATAGCTTCTTCAAACACGCGCGATTGCGAGTTGGTGCGATAGAGCACGGCGGCGCGAATATCCCGGTCACCGCGCAGATGTTCCTGAATCTTTCCGGTTACGAAACGAGCCTCAGATTCCGCGTCCAGCGCCTGGTAATAGCGAATCTTTTCGCCCGCCGAGTTTTGCGTCCACAGCGCTTTTTCTTTCCGCTGCACGTTATGCCGAATCAGACCGCTGGCAACATCCAGGATGTTTTGCGTCGAACGATAGTTCTCTTCCAGACGAATGACCTTCGCCGAAGGAAAATGCTCTTCAAATTTCAGAATATTTGTGATGTCCGCGCCGCGCCAGCGATAAATGGATTGATCCGGATCGCCTACCACACAAATGTTCTGCTGCTTTTCAGTGAGCAAACGAATCAACGAAAATTGAAGAGAGTTAGTGTCCTGGTACTCGTCGACCAGTAGATACCGAAACTGATTGTTGTAGCGCTCGCGCACCTCCTGCACATCGCGCAGCAAGCGCACGGCTTTAATCAGTAAATCGTCGAAGTCGAGCGCATTATTCTTTTGCAGGCGCTCTTCATATTGCTGAAAGACGGCCGCAATCGAAGCTCGCCGCTCGTCTACGAACTGAGCGCGGGCCGTGAAGGCTTCGGCATCTTCACCACGATTCTTTGCCGCGCTGATCGCCGACTGGACCGAACGCGGCGCCAGTTGCTTGTCATCGAAACCCAGATCGCGAATGCAGTTTCTGGTCAGGCGGACCGCGTCGTCCTGATCATAGATAGTGAACGAGCGCGTATACCCCGCCTGCAACGCTTCGATGTCTCGCCGCAGAATACGCACGCACAGACTGTGAAAGGTCGAGATCAGCGGCGCACTGCCGAGTTCCAGGCCTTCCAGAAGTTTATTGGCGCGTTTACGCATTTCCTCAGCGGCTTTGTTCGTGAAGGTAACCGCCAGAATGTTCCGCGGCCAGACGCCTCGCTCGGCGATGATGTAAGCAATGCGGTGAGCAATCACTCGCGTCTTGCCCGATCCGGCGCCCGCCAGAATAAGCAGCGGCCCGTCGCTCGAAGTAACCGCTTCGCGTTGTTGTTCGTTGAGTTCGGAAAGAAGATCAATCATCGTAATTTTTATATACCCGTGCGCTCTAGCAGGGTGCTGAAAAAAGCAAAATCGCCACAGAGACACCGAGTCACAGAGAAAGGTAGGATTCGGAACCTATCAGAAATGCCAACAAATTCCTACCCGCTTTGTTCTCATCTTTCTCTGTGTCTCCGTGTCTCTGGATTACGCCTAGTTTTTCATCAGCCTGCTAGACTGCTCGAATTATTTACGTTTGAAAAATTGCACGGCGCGTTCGTGCTTTTCTGCTGCCGCTCGAGTAGGGAATGTTCCGAGGTTTCTACGCTTCCCGGTTTTCGGATCTTTCTTGCGCGAATACAGACGGTATTCGCCTGACTTCAACTTTCTAATCATTTTCGACAGCTTCCTTTTCGGTGAATTCAATCGACAGCTTACCTCAAACGCACATGGGTCGATAATGATAACCGACTCCAACAGCAAGAAAGGAAGGCCTCATCCAAGAACTTTTGCAACCGGCAAGTCGGACAACTGTTATTTCCTGCCGCGCACAGATGTCTTGAAATCCGCCATGATTTGGAGCGACAATGCGCCCTGTCTTAGTTACTTGGCCCGGCCACTCCGCGCACTAAGCTACTCGGCCCCGGCAGCTGCGCGCCTAAATCGTCTTAACTCGAGGCCGTTTTCTCCGACAATCGGAACTCGAATATGATCGGACTGACCCTCTCTCATTACCGTATTCTCGAGAAGCTTGGTGAAGGCGGAATGGGTGTCGTCTACATCGCCGAAGATACTCTACTCGGCCGCCGCGTAGCGATCAAAACTCTCACAGCGAAACGAGGTCTGGATTCTGATCATTTCCGCAGTCGCTTTCTGCGCGAAGCCCGCGCCGTCTCGGCCCTTTCGCATCCGCACATCGCCACCATTCACGACTATGGCGAGACTGCAGAAGGCCAGCCTTACATTGTGATGGAACTGGTCAAAGGCCAGACGCTCACGGATCTGATGCTTAAGGAAAAACTGACGATTCCGCGAGCTATTGAAATCGTCAAACAAGTTGCCGAAGCCCTCTCCGAAGCTCACCGGAACGGCATTATTCATCGCGACATCAAACCTTCGAATGTAGCCATCAATGAGCGAGGCAACGTCAAGGTTCTGGACTTTGGTCTGGCTAAACAGATCACGATCGGTCCGGCCAGCGACGACGATCCCGAACGGCAAACCCTGGTGAATACACAGACTCGCGAAGGGGTAATCGTCGGCACGCCAATGTACCTTTCCCCTGAGCAGGCAGTTGGTGGTGATGTCGACGCGCGCAGCGATCTATTTTCACTGGGTGGGCTGCTCTACGAATGCGTCGCCGGCAAGCCGCCGTTCTTTGGTAAGAACCCCATCGAGATTTGCGCGAAAGTCATGCGTGACGATCCGCCGGCGCCTTCGCAACTGAACCCAAATGTTTCCCGCGAACTGGATCAGATCACCTTGAAGGCGTTGGCAAAGAAGCCTGAGGACCGATTCCAAACCGCCGATGAAATGGTTGAGGCACTCAACTTTGCCCGTGCAAATATTGAATCGCACGGTGATCGAACGGTCACGCGCTTGATCTCGCCAACGTTCGCCACGCATCCAACCGGCGCGCTGGCAACTTTCTCAGACATCTTCAGACGGCCGAGACTTTCAATAGGCTACGTTGTTGCCGCGCTGGTCGCGGTCGCCGCCTTAGCGTTCGGCGTCTGGTATTTGACCCGTCCGAAACCGCATAAGCCTACCGTGGAGGCTCAACGTCTCTACGACGCGGGCGCGAATGCATTGCGCGCTGGTTCGTTCTTCCAGGCCAGCAAAGCATTCGAGCTTGCCATTCGCAGCGATGATCAGTTTGCGCTGGCCCATGCACGTCTGGCCGAAGCCTGGATGGAATTGGACTATAGCGACAGAGCAAAAGACGAACTGCTGCGAATCGGCGAATTGACCCCGGACCGTTCGTCATACACTCCGGTGGAGGGGCTTTACCTGGACGCCATTACCTCCATCGTGCGCCGGGATTTTCCTCGAGCTATTGCGGCTTATACAGAAATCGCCCGCGTCCAGCCGGATCAGTCTCACGTTTACGTCGATCTGGGACGGTCCTATGAGAAGAACAACGAACTGGACAAGGCGGTCGAGAGTTATGTCGGCGCCGTGAACCATGATCCGCAAAATGCTACTCCGTTTCTGCGGTTAGGCGTGCTTTATGGGCGGCAGCATAAGGTGACTGAAGCCAATGCGGCTTTCGACAAGGCCGAGACCATCTACCAGGCCCTGGGCAATGTTGAAGGGCGCGCGGAGGTCGCCCTCCAGCGCGGCGTGCTGTTGAATGACATAGCCGGCAAAATCTCGGAGGCCCGCGCCCAGTTGGAACAGGCGCGAGACATGGCCAGGATAGTTAGCAATCAATACCAGCAAATCAAGATCCTCTTCCAACTAAGTAGTGTATCGGTAAAAGAAGGCAAGGCCGACGAGGCGCAGCAGGATGCTCACGAAGCGGTGGAACTGGCTCAGGCCAATCAGATGGAAAGCCTGATTGCGCGCGGCTCGATTGAGCTGGGCAATGTCCATCTGGGACGGGGCGACTACACCGATGCCGAGAAGTATTTCCAGCAAGGGCTCGATGCCGCGCAAAGATACGCTGGCCGCCAGAATGAGGCGCGGGCGCGTTTGTCGCTGGGCAGCTTGTACATTCAGCGCGGAGAAGCGGATCGCGGCTTGGGATATGTCGAGCAGGCGCTGGCCTTCTATCAACCTGGAGGCTATCGCACCGAAACATCGCAGGCGCTGATTCTGCGTGGCCGCGCTTACAAACAGAAAGGTGAGTACAAGGCTGCGCTTCAATCCTTTCAAGAGCAACTCAAACTCGCCGAGCAAACGGGAGATCAAGCACAGATTGCTTACTCGCATGGGAGTATCGGCAGTCTATTGTTTATTGAAGAACAATACGCTGACGCCCGTCAGCATTTCGAGGAAGGCCGCGTAAGAAACAACTCGATGGGTAACCAGCTGTATGAAGGTTACGCCTTGATGAACCTCGGCGCAGTACTCTGGAAGCTGGGCAGCCGGGACGAAGCTCACAAAATGATTGGACAAGCATCGGTGATCGCCAAACAAAAAGGCGGCTCGTTCACCGGACTGCAAGCGGGAATTGATTTGGTTGAAGCGCAGATCGCTTTGAATGAGCAAAAATTCCCGGACGTGGGCGCGAAAAGCCAACACGCTCTTGACCTCTCAGGCGCCCAGGATAAGGCGGTGGCAGTCGAGGGGAAATATCTCCTGGGATTATCTCAGGCCCTTTCGGGTCGTGCGCCTGCCGGAACCACGTTGTGCCAGGAAGCCAGCGATGCAGCGGCCTCACTTGGCGACCCATTGCTGCTGGCGGAATCTCAGCTGGCGCTGGCCGAAGCAGCGCTTAACTCTGGCGACACCAAGCGCGCAATTGAAAACGCGCTAAAGGCCCAGATCTTCTTTGCCAATGCCGGGCTATCAGAATCAAACTGGCGCGCCTGGCTCATTGCGGGGTTGGCAAGCCAGAAAGCAAGTGATCGCAACAACGCTCAACTTTACTTAAAGAGTGCCGCTGAAGGGCTCTCATCACTGCAACAGAAATGGGGGGCTGAAATGTTCAAGAACTATCAATCACGCCCCGACATTCAACTCTATCGCAGACAGCTCGATCAAAGTTCTGCGTCTGTACGTTAACTTCACCATCGCAAACCTCAGTCAAAAGGAGAATGACGAACATGGCAAAACCAAAGACGACTAAAGGCGCCAGCAAGAAGAGCTCAGCCGCTAACAGACTAACCAAATTAGTTCCAGGCGATCCGCCGATCCTCGTTGGCGGGGGTGGATCCA
>JAWWPL010000245.1:0-15589 GCA_033850605.1 Blastocatellia bacterium
ACGCGACGTCCGAAGTAGGTGTGCCGCGGAACGCTGACTTCGGAACTACTGCTCCATTGATCACGGGCCGATCATTGTTCGCGCCGTCGCCGTTGTTGTCAACGCCCGTCGTCGCATTGAATGGACGAGACGAAGCAAGCATCGTCAGCGTGCCCGCCGTAATCTGGAACGGAAAATGGTAAAGGAACGTGATCACCGCGCGATGTCGCTGATCGACCACGCTCGGTCCGCGTTCTTCTTCGCCCAGTCGCGTGATGATGCTCTGGTTCGGATTGATGCCGTTGCCGTCAGGCTCGCTCGTGTTCGTCGCTTTCGACAAGGTGTAGCTCACCGACGCGTACAGCTTCCGATTGCCTCGATAGCTGAACATCGTCTGCAATCCGTTGTAATCGGCGACGCCGAGGTTCATCAAGACATTGACCTGACGTACGCCGCCGGCAGCCGGCAGGATCGGTCGCGTCAAGTTGGCCGCGGCGACCGTTCTGACCTGTCCCGTCGCAGTGCGATCGAAGAAAGACGGCGCATTCAAGTCAACCGTGCGATTGATATCGCTTAGGTGCTGATGCACAAAGTCGGCGCCAAAGAACATCCCTTTGATTATTTCCCGTTCAGCGCCGATCGACACCACCTGGCTGCGCGGATTGACCAGCTTATCCGGATAGAACGGCAGCAGATCGAAGTTCAATCCAAATCGGGTAAATTGCGCTCGATAAAAATCGCGGCGGCCGGCCTGAATCGTGATATCTCGCGCTGGTAATTCCGAGGCAGGCACTGTCTTTGGATCGACATTCACCGGGACGCTCGTCAACGATGTCGGGAAACCCGTCTGACCTGGAGTCGCCGTGTAGGTTGTCAATCCATCCAGCCCGCTCACCAGGTAACTCGCGACGATGTTCGATTGTATCTGGGTGTAATACATCCCGTAGCCGCCACGAATCGACGTCCGGGGATCGCCACCGGGATGCCAACCGAAACCAATGCGCGGCTCAAAGTTCCTCTTCGCGTCAGTGAGTGTCTGGCGGTCATAGCGCAGACCGAAATTCAGAGTCAGATTCGTACGGACTTTCCAATCGTCTTGCACAAACCCAGACAAGAGCCACTGCGGAAGGTTGTAGCTGTTGATGCCGAAATCGATCGGCTGTTGATAATTCTGCACATCGGCGAGCGTTAATTGACCGAACGGCGCGGTCGTCGTGTTCTTAAAAGTGAATGTGCCCAGGATCGCAGTGCCGGGCTCGCTGCCGAAGCCGCCCGATCGATGATGGATGACGCTGCCGCCGAAACGCAGGTAGTGCTTTCCGACCGACCACGAAAGCGTATCGGCGAACTGAAGCTGATGACTCCAAAGATTGGAAGCGCGTGACTGTCCGATCGTGAAGGGCACCGCTCCGCCGCGCGTGTAGGTTGTTGATAGCGTCTGCGCCTCCCAGAGGGTGACTGGATCGCCATGTAGGTAGGCTACTCGCGCCTCGTTGAGAAGATGCGCGCTGATCACTGATGTAAAATTGGCCTGAGTCGTCCAGGATCGTCGCGAGTACCTGCGCGCCACGCTGGGTGCGCTCGTCCCTCCGACTGCGTCCTGAGGGTTATCATCGGAAAACCGATCTACATTGAAACGAAACATCAAACTCTGGTTGGATGTGAACTTGTGATCCAGCCGGCCGTCGAAAAGGAATTGGCGGTAGTGACCAGTGACATCAAGATGTCCATCAGCAGGCAACAAGAAAGCGGGCAACGTGCTTGAAAGGAACGTGGTTCGATTCTGATGCGTATAGTCGGCAGTGGCAAAGAAGAACGTCTTATCTTTGACAATTGGTCCGCCAATCGAGCCGGAAACCTGCGAGAGCTGGTCCGGAATATCCACCGGGTTGATCGCGAGGAGGTTGCTGGGTGTGACGCAGCTCGGCACCGATGGGGGGCAAAAGCCTTTGGTCGAAAAGGTTTTCGCCTGCCAGCCTCCAGGCCGGACCAATACTATTCCTTCACCGTGGAAGTCGTTTGTGCCAGACTTAGTAACTATGTTCAGCGCCGGACCGGAAGTCCATCCGAATTCCGAAGAGAAAGCATTGGTGAGTATTGAGATTTCCTGAATTGCGCCCAGCGGCACCGTGGCGATGGCAGTCTGCCGGCCCCACCCTTCGTCGTTACTCGCGCCGTCGAGCGTGAACGTGGTCGCACGGCGCGAGCCCACGCCGGTGATGAAGTAAGTCTGATTGACGAAGAGATCTCCGGTTCCCTTTCCCTGCCGGAAAGCAGAATTCAGGAGCGGCAGCGTTGAGGTCTTGCGGCCGAGGATCGGAGTCTCGTTAACTTGCTCGCTCCGTAAAGGGAGACCGATTTGCGGGTTGGAGCGGACGCCTTCGGTAGTGCCGAATACCGTGACCTGACTTGTGCCACCGCTGGCTACGAGCTTAACTTTCACAGTCGCCGTTTCACCGGCGCGCAGCGTCAGGCCCGTCACATCCTGCGTTGCAAACCCTGACATCGAAACAGACACCTTGTATTCGCCAGTCAATGGCAGCGCTGCGATCGTGACCGTTCCTTCTTCGCCGGAGGCAGCTTCTCGGGCAGCTCCAGTCGCCGTGTTGACCACCGACACATTCGCGCCTCTCACGACCGCGCCGTTTTGATCGACCACCGTTACGATCATGCTTGCGGTGTTTGGCGATTGCGCCAAGGCCGTGCACCAGGACAAGACGACCAGGACAAAGAGCACACTCAGTTGGAGCGGATAGCGCTTAATCATCTTTGAAATCCTCTTTATTCAGAAGTGCAGAGACAGGGGAATTGGAAATGTAGCGTGGCGACGCGAAATACTACCAGCGACCGTTGCAGTGGGAGCCAGGACGAAGCAAATCAGACTCAGATTCACGGATAAAGAATAGTCCTTGGAAGACTTACCCTAATGTCCTTCCATTATCTATCCGTGAACAGCTGTGGCGGTAAAGTCTACTTCCCAAACCATCCAATCGGCTTGCCCGACAGATCGACCCAGACACTCTTGATCTGCGTATACAGGTCCAAAGCGTGCTTGCCCATCTCGCGTCCATAACCGGATTGCTTGTAGCCGCCAAACGGCGACGCCGCGTTCATCATGTTGTAGGTATTGATCCAGACGGTGCCGGCTTTGACGGCGCGCGCGAAGCGATGGGCCCGGGTAATGTCGCGCGTCCAGATGCCCGCCGACAAACCATACATCGTGTCGTTAGCCTGACGCAGCAGATCGTCGTCGTCTTTGAAGGTAATCGCGCACGACACTGGTCCAAAGATTTCTTCCTGCGCCACCCGCATCGAATTATTCACGTCGCTGAAGATGGTCGGTTGAAAAAAGTAACCCTTTTGAAATGCGCCTTCGAGTTCCGGCTGCCCACCTCCCGCAAAGACGGTTGCGCCTTCTTCGCGCGCGATGTCAACATAACCTTTAATTCGGTTCAACTGCTCTTCGGAGACCTGCGGTCCCATCAACGTCGCCTTGTCCATCGGATCGCCGACTTTGATCTTATCCGCCTTCTCTTTGAATCTGCCGAGGAATTCTTCTTTCACCGATTCTTCGATGAAGACGCGCGAGCCGGCACAGCACACCTGGCCCTGATTGAAAAAGATCCCCATCATTGCGCCATTCACGGCTTGATCCATATCCGCATCGGCAAAGACCACGTTCGGCGCTTTGCCGCCCAGCTCGAGGCTGACCTTCGTGAGATTTTCCGCCGCGGCTTTCGCGATCAGTTTGCCGACTTCGCCTGAGCCGGTGAAAGCAATCTTGTCGATACCCGGGTGCCCAGCGAGTGCCGCGCCCGCCGTCTCACCGAAGCCGGGAACGACGTTGACGACACCTTCAGGAAACCCGGCTTCCTGAATCAGCTTGGCGAGTTCGAGCGCGGTGACCGGCGTTTGTTCCGCGGGTTTCAAGACCACAGTGTTACCCGCGGCCAAAGCCGGCGCGAGCTTCCACGCCGCCATCAGTAAGGGAAAGTTCCAGGGAATGATCTGGCCGCAGACGCCGACCGGCTCGCGCAGAGTGTAGTTGAACATTTGGCCGGGAACAGGAATCGTCTCGCCCTCAATCTTGGTGGACCAGCCGGCGAAATATTCAAAGTTTTCAACCACACCTGGCAAATCGATGTACGTTGCTTCGCGAATCGGCTTGCCGTTGTCCATCGTCTCCAACTCTGCCAACTCGCCGGCGTGGGCTTCGATCAACTGCGACAGTTTGTAGATCATTCGTCCGCGGTCGCGGGCGCTTATCTTTGACCATTTCCCTTCGAACGCCTTGCGGGCGGCCGCGACGGCCTTGTCGATGTCGGCCTTGTCGGCTTCGGCGACTTCGGCGAAAGTTTCTCCAGTGGCGGGGTTCGGCGACTTGAAGGTCTTGCCCGACTCGGCGTCCACGAACTGGCCGTCAATGAAAAGTTGATAGCGGCGGGGGTCGGTTTGCACTGGTTGCGGTGTTGACATGTTGGATTGCGTCCTTAATTTCGTTGGATTGATTAGATTGAGAATCTAACATTGAGTGATAGGGAAAGTCTAAAGAGGGGCGCGCGTTCCTCTCTGCTGGCTTCGTGTCCTCTGTGTCTTTGTGGTGAATGGTTCTGACGCCATAAATCACCACAGAGGCACGGAGGATCACAGAGATCGCACAGAGCGCTGGTCTATATTTCGACTTCGCGGTATGTTTACCAGTCATGACCAACAACCCCTGGCCGTTTCTTATCCTGGAAGACTGGCAAGACACCCTTGCCACGCTGCACATGTGGACGCAGATCGTCGGGAAGATCCGCCTGGCGACGACGCCCCTGGTGAATCATTGGTGGAATGTTCCGCTGTATGTTTCAGCGCGCGGCCTGACGACGTCAGCCATGAATTACCAGGATCGCATCTTTGAGATCGAGTTCGATTTTATCGATCATAAACTGGTGATTGAGTGTAGTGACGGCGCGGTCAAGATTCTGGCTTTGCGTCCTGAATCCGTCGCCGAGTTTTACGAGCGCGTAATGGCGGCACTCGAAGGGCTGGCCATTGATGTAGAGATTTGGCCGATGCCGGTTGAAGTCCCAAACCCGATTCGTTTCGACGAAGACGAAACCCACGCCTCTTATGATGACGAGTATGCGAACCGTTTCTGGCGTGCGTTGGTAAACATCGACGAGGTCTTCAAAGAATTCCGTTCGCGCTTCATCGGCAAAGTGAGCCCGGTGCATTTTTTCTGGGGCAGCTTTGATCATGCGGTCACGCGTTTCTCAGGCCGGCCGGCGCCGCCACGCGAAGCCGCGGATAAGATCACGCTGGAAGCTTACTCGCACGAAGTAATCAGCCACGGATTCTGGCCCGGCGGCAACGGCGTGGAAGCCGCGTTCTATTCCTACACCGCGCCCGAACCCGCGGGCCTTTCTGAATCGTCGATCGATCCCAACGCGGCTTTCTACAGTAAAGATATGAAAGAGTTCCTGCTGCCATATGAAGCCGTGCGCAACTCTCCTTCCCCCGAAACCGCTTTGATGGATTTTCTGCAGAGCACTTATGAAGCTGGAGCTAATCTGGCGAAGTGGGATCGAAAAGCGCTGGAACGCCAGGACGCGATGCGGTCAATGACGGAACGGTAGCCAACTGGCGGAACGTTGACGGAGCGCGGACATCCTGTCCGCCTTGAGCGCACAGCGCGAACAGCTCGTCACACTCGGTAACGTGGCAGTAACCTGGTTTTTCCGTTCAGATGGCTTCAAGTGATGAAACACGATGCTCTAGTCGTCCCGCCCGGGAAAAAAATCCGGCTCAAAGACTTCGATCCGGCGTACACCGGAAAATATCACGGCAAAGAGGAAGCTCTGGAAAAGCTGGAGACGGATATCGTCCGGCTATCCGAATACCAGAACGTCCTTTACGCCCAGGACAGTTACGCCCTGCTGATTATCTTTCAGGCGCTCGATGCGGCCGGCAAAGACAGCGCCATCAAACACGTGATGGCCGGAGTCAATCCGCAGGGTACAGAGGTCCATTCTTTCAAAGCGCCTTCAGCTGAAGAACTGGATCACGATTATCTCTGGCGTCATCACAAGGCGGTTCCGGAGCGTGGGCGCATCGGGATTTTCAATCGCTCGCATTATGAGGAAGTGGTGGCGGTACGCGTACATCAGGAATTCTTAGACGCCGAGCGCTTGCCTCGCCGGACAGGGAAGAAGAATATCTGGAAGGAACGCTTCGATCAAATTAACGACTTCGAGCGCTATCTGGTCAGAAACGGTGTCGAGATACTAAAGTTTTTTCTGAATGTCTCTCGGGAAGAGCAACGCAAACGCTTCCTGGCGCGTTTGAACACTCCGGAAAAGAATTGGAAGTTTTCGTTAGCTGATTTGAGCGAGCGGGCCCATTGGAATGATTATCAGAAGGCCTTCGAAGCCGTTTTCAATCACACCAGCACCAAGTGGGCGCCCTGGCACATCATCCCCGCCGACCACAAATGGTTCGCCCACGTTGCGGTCGCCGACATCATCGTCTCAAAGCTCAAGTCACTCAATCTGAAATATCCAACCCTGGACAAAGACCGCAAACAAGAACTGAAGCACGCCAGAGAAATCCTCGAAACCGAAACGTAACGAAGCGCACACAGCCTGCGTTTGACGGAGCGAACGCCTCCTGCGTGCGGAGCGCGGACATCCTGTCCGCACTGAGCGCGCAGCGCGAACAAATCTTCACGCTGAATGACGGGCAGTATCCCGTCCGTGAGGGAGGGCGTGCTCTCTTCTCGCTGAAAGCGTGAAATAAAATAGCCCAGGGTAAGCGCCGCTTCGGCGCGCCACCCTGGGATCAAGCCCAACCACTGTCGCAACCCTGAAAAGGGTTGCAGAAATCATTCAGCCGGTTCAAACCACAGCTCAAGCGCTTCCTTGGCGTTGGCAATGGCTTCGTTTTCGGTGTCGCCCGCCGAAGCGCAACCCGGCAGTTCAGGAAAGACAGAGGAGTAGCGACCAGTCTCAGAATCTTTTTCTACGATTAGGCGCAGCTTCATCACAGCAATGATAACGATGGGTGATGAAAACGTCCACCAGCTTTCGGCATTGGTGTTCGGGGCACTAGCCCGACCGTCAGGGAGGGCTCCTCTTCACGCTTGAAAGCGTGAAATAAACATCCCAAGGTAAGCGTCGCTTCGGCGCGCCACACTGGGATCGATGACCATACAATTTTTTCTGAGCTTAGGATGAACAGCGCTTATATGATTTTGAATCGCAAAGTGAGAGCGGCAGTGATAAAATCCGCGCTATGCCTCGCCCTCTTCCTCTAACTAAGGATCAGAAAGAGCGATTGCACGCTCTTGAGCCCGCGCTTCGCAATGCTTCTCGTCTCGGTGATTATTCGTCAGCGAGAAGAATTACCGCCGAAACAAACACTATTACGACCGACCGGACATGAGACGCGCCTCCAACAAGCAAAGGCATGGCTTTTTGAAGCGGCTATGGAAGCTGGCGAATTGGACACAGCCGAACTTGGGTTCATAGGCGTAAGAAAGAAAACAGCTCAGGGGACCGAATCTATCTCGAGGCGACTGCTCTTCTCGCCATCTGTTATCTACGAAGGGATCGCCTCGATCTTGCTGAGCCATTGATTGCGGAGACATTAAGGCGTGAAAAGAGTATCGGATCCGAAGCAAGGCGAAGAAAATTCATACGTTCCGTGGTCAAGCGATTCGAGGAGGAAGGAGCGCTAACATCTCTCAAAGGCTGCGGCGATGACCCATTAGATCCAGTTCAAGTCCAATCATCAGCCGGTAAGATGATTCAGACGATGACGGATGATGAGGTCTTCGCAACCATAGGAAGGTCCCTTCCGAAAAAGACAGTCGCTTACCTGCTCAAGATAGATGAGTTCGCGCGCGGACAATTACCTTCAGCGGAGGTTCGGTATCTTCCACTGCCGGAAGAACTCGTCAAACATAGCGAACTCGGGAGAACTGTTTTCTCGTCGATACGCAGGGTTCTTTATCGATCCCTATGTGATCCAGAAAGCGACGTGTATAAGGCTTGGTTCAATCAAGGCCTAATGACCGTTCTCGACAAGCGCTATTTCGCAATCGCGGTCGCGGTCTCGGCGGCGTTTTCTGGAATGGGTATCGGAATCAAGGCTCTCGGAGTTTCTGCGACCGCTTTGCTTATCAAGGTTGGTATCGAAGTATTCTGCGACCGTTACAAACCGACCGGAGTTATGGATGTTCGGAGCGAAAAGTGAAACCGCCGCCGCTTCCACGACGCTTATGTCCTAATTTCTCAATTGGTTCTCTATCGCCCTTTCAGGGCTCTATAGAATTCTTGGATTGTGATCCCAGGGTTGAGCGCGCAAGGCGCGCTTACCCTGGGCTATTTTATTGTGCGCTGTCAGCGCACTCAGAGGAGTCGCCGCAAGCGGCGACCAAATCAAAATCCCGTGGTCCCAGCCAACAACTGCCGCAACACATAAGGCAGAATCCCGCCGTGCAAGTAGTAATCAATCTCAATCGGCGTATCAATGCGCAAGGTGAGCGTGACGTGCTCGGTTGAACCATCAGCGCGATGGATGGTGAGGGTGACGTCTTGTCTCGGCTGTACTGCCCTGCCTTCCAAGCCGGTAATGTCGAAAGTCTCAGTGCCGTCGAGATTCAATGAAGCGGCGTTTGTTCCTTCTTTGAACTGACAAGGAAGCACGCCCATGCCGACGAGATTGCTGCGGTGGATGCGTTCGAAGCTTTGGGCCACTACGGCTTTCACTCCCAACAAGCGAGTTCCCTTCGCGGCCCAGTCGCGCGAAGAACCCGTGCCATACTCTTGACCGGCCATTACGACCAGAGGCGTGCCTTCTCTCTGATACTTCATCGCCGCATCATAGATACTCATCCTTTCAGGTTCCACCGGCGGGTTCGGCCGGTAAATGGTGACGCCGCCTTCAGTCTCCGGAACCATCAGGTTCTTAATGCGCACGTTCGCAAACGTGCCGCGCATCATCACCTGATGATTGCCGCGCCGCGAACCGTAACTGTTGAAGTCCGCAGCCGCGACACCGCGCTCCTGCAGATACACGCCGGCAGGCGAGGTGGCTTTGATCGCCCCGGCGGGACTGATGTGATCCGTTGTCACTGAGTCGCCAAAAATCGCCAGCGGCCGCGCGCCGTGCAGGTCTTCCATCTTTCCGACCTCGGCGCCAAAGCCTTCGAAGAACGGCGGCTCCTGAATGTAGGTGGACTCCCAATCCCATTGATAGGTCAACCCCGTCGTCGTGGGTATCTCATTCCACATTGGATTCTGTTCGACGAAATTACCATAGAGCCTGCGGAATGTTTCCGGATCTAACGCCTTCTGCATCAAACCTCCGACCTCTTCCATCGTGGGCCAGACGTCGCGCAGGAAAACATCTTCGCCATTTGATCCCTGACCCAAGGGTTCCTTTGAAAGATCGCGGTCAACGCGGCCGGCCAGCGCAAAGGCGACCACCAGCGGCGGGCTCATCAGGAAGTTCGCTTTGATGCTCTGATGCACCCGCGCTTCGAAATTACGATTGCCCGAAAGGACGCTCGCCGCGATCAGATCATGTTCAATCACGATGTCTTCAATACTCGGATCGAGTGGGCCGGAGTTCCCTATGCAAGTTGTGCATCCGTACCCGACAAGATTAAAGCCGAGTTCGTTTAGATAAGGCTGCAAACCGGTCTTATCCAGATAGTCAGTCACTACGCGGGACCCGGGCGCCAGAGAAGTTTTGACCGTAGGCCGCACCTTAAGTCCACGCTCGACCGCCTTCTTCGCGAGCAAGCCCGCGGCCAGCATTACACTCGGGTTCGAAGTGTTGGTGCAGGAGGTAATCGCCGCGATTAGCACATCACCGTGTCCGAGATCGACGTGCGCTTTGGGAAATTCTTCCGGCAAAACCTCGACGACGCGATCGGGCGTGGGGCGATTGTTCATCATCTCGGTCTCGCTCCAAACGCTCGTCTCTTTTTCGGTGACGTGATTGCCGACCGGAGCGGGAACACCAGCGGAATGTTGTTCGCCGCCGCCAGCAATCATTGCCAATCCGTGCTCGCTCGCGCCGATGTCCGCGGGATAACGAACGGCGAGATCTGCACTCGTCTTGCCATAACCACCTTCGGCCGTCGGCTTCGCCAGCAAGTTGAGAAATTGGTCTTTCAAGTCCGGCAGCGCGATCCGATCCTGCGGCCGCTTGGGTCCGGCAACGCTGGGCACAATCGTTTTGAGATCGAGTTCGACGACAACGCTGTAGTCGCATTCACCTTTGCGGGGGATGCCGAACATGCCCTGCGCTTTGAAATAATTTCGCACCGCGTCGATATGTTCGTCGGTGCGGCCCGTGGCCTTCAGATACTGGCAAGTCTCTTCGTCCGGCGGAAAATAGCCCATGGTGGCGCCGTACTCTGGCGACATGTTCGCAATCGTCGCTCGGTCAGTCACCGTCAGGGATGCAGCACCTTCACCGTGAAACTCGACAAACTTGCCGACGACTTTTGCTTTGCGCAACATCTCGGTGACGGCGAGAACCAGATCTGTCGCAGTCACGCCTTCGTTGAGCTTGCCACTCAAATGGACACCCACCACGTCGGGCGTCAGAAAGTAAACCGGCTGGCCCAGCATCGCGGCTTCGGCTTCGATACCACCGACGCCCCAGCCAACAATTCCCAAACCATTGATCATGGTCGTGTGCGAATCAGTCCCTACCAGACTATCCGGGTAATACAGACCATGCTTCTCCCAAACGCATTTGCCGAGAAATTCAAGATTGACCTGATGGCAGATGCCTATTCCGGGCGGGATCACGCCAAAACCATCGAACGCCTGCATGCCCCATTTCAAAAACTGGTAACGAGAATTGTTGCGGCGAAACTCCATCTCCATATTCTTGGTGAAGGCATCGCCGGTGCTGGCAAAGTCCACCTGCACCGAATGATCGATGACCAGATCGACCGGCACCAGCGGCTCGATCACGCCGGGATTCTTATTCAAACGCACCACGGCTGAACGCATCGCGGCCAGATCGACCAGCAACGGGACACCGGTAAAGTCCTGCAGCAGCACGCGCGCGACAACAAAAGGCACTTCCTCAGTGCGCTCGCCATTTGGTTTCCAATTAGCGACGCTGCGCACAGCTTCCTCAGTGATTTTCTCGCCGTCAAAATTACGTAGCACCGATTCCAAAACGATGCGGATGCTGACTGGCAGCCGCGAGATTGGACCGACGCCTTCCTTCTCGAGTTGCGGCAGCGAATAAAACTGGCCGGTTTTTCCGGGGGCCGGGACGAAGGATTGAAGTGCATTAAAGAGGTTATGTGACATAGTTTTTCAAAGGGTCATTCAAAGCCCCCGCCCTGCTGAGCGGGCGAAAAGGTGTGATCGGAAGCTGGGCGCTTCTCCTGGGTGGATTTATTGTTCTTGGCTTCAAATCTTAGTGTAAGAGCGGGCTCTTATGATCGTCAAGCGAATGACTCATGTGAGTCGGTGTCGATTTGGTTTCGTGCTTTCCTTCGGATCGGACTGAGCGATCCACGAAATCACACGAAATGAGAAATCTAAACCTCCGCTTCGTGTTTTTTAGTGGCTCGTTGTTTCCAATTCATCTTTCTTTTCTTTGCGCCTTTGCGTGAAATTTACCTTGCCAAACTAAGCTCCCGCAGAGACGCAAAGAGAAATTCAATTGCTGGCGCTTACGCTCATCTGTTATAGTCAGGGTTCAGAAAACTTCCCCCGCCGATTTACCTTCGAGTTGTTATTGCGGTACCACCGCGCCCCCGGATCGCTACGTCAAGGAGACGAATCATGCCCAAGAAAACGCCGGAATCTTTTAACTATCTTGCCAATGATCCTGAGTTCATTCCCGATCCGGAAATTGAAGAGTTCATGGAAGAAGAGATCGCGCACTCACCCAAAGATCCTGAACTGCTGGCGCAGCGCCTGCATAACAACACGGCGGCTTCTCCGCAGGACGCCGGCGGCGACATTGATGCGTCATGGGAAGACGTGAACGAAAGCGGTTCTGAGACCTTCGCCGGCGACAGTCCGACTCCCGATCAATCAATGGTCGAAGAGAACGCGAAAGCGATGGGTGTAAGTCTGGAAGACAATGAAGAGCTGGATTTTCTCGGCAAGCTCGAGCGCCGCGATCGCGATCGCTACGAGCTGGAAGAGCAATCAAAAGCCAGCGAAGATATGATCTAGCAGCGCCCGCATGGGGTGCCCGCCTCCTTGCGGGCTTCGTATGCATCCTGCATGCGTCTTACGTCTTTCGCCACGACGCACTATTAAACGGCGATTCTAACGATCAAAATATTCCTTCTGCCAGAATCGGCCTTCCTGTGCCAGCATTCAATTAGAATCGTTAGCGGCGTAAGACGTCAGTGAATGCATGATCTCCGCGAGGTTGTGACCGGCCGCAGATTCTCAGTGATGTCCCGAAGGGACTACGGCCTCCAGCCCAGGGTTGCCGCTTTGGCTACCCTGGGTAACGAAAGCAATCTTGTCCTCAACCGCAACGCGGTTGCGTCTGCTTGATGCATTCTTCTTGGAGAGAATGACACAACCGCGTTGCGGTTGAAATTTCTATTCTTACTAGTTTCCCAGGGTAGCCGAAGCGGCAACCCTGGGCTGGAGGCCGTAGTCCCTTCGGGACATCACTGAAAATTCCCGCTGCCAAATAACTGCAATTTGACTCTTGAGGCAAAGCCAAAAAAAGGAGAGGCCCTCGTGCACCTCTCCTTTTAGTTTATTACCTTCTGCCGCTGTCGGCTTTCTTACGTGGCCTTTGTTGGGAACTGGGTCGTGCCCTTGTGGAGGCAGCTTACTTGCTAAACTTGATGTCCGCTCTGTTAAAACAGGCAGCTGCCCCTCGGGGCAATCCTGGAGTGCTAGGACGGTCGCTGCTCTGTTTGGTTAGTTGCCGAGAATGTGAGCTGTGGCTCGTCCGGCTGCGGGCGTTTCGCTCGAGGCCTGCGGCAGTTCGTCCTTCCGGCTTGAGAACAGTTGCAAACCATCGCCCTTCTCTTCCTGCAGGAACTTAACGGCCTTGACGCCATATTGTCGCAGGCGGCGATAGAGCTTGCTGCGATCGATCCCCAGAGCGGCCGCGGCTCTCACCTGGTTTCCGTCGAACTGCTGTAGCACCGAGAGGATGTGACGCTTCTCAATTTCTGCCAGCGGGGCGCCGTCGTTTTCATAACCCGCGAGGACTTTTTTCAAGTCGTTGGAAGTCTCACGGGTGCGCAGGGAAAACTCAGCGGGCAGGTCATTGATTCCAAGCTTTTCCTGCGAGCTGATTGCCAGGGCGTATTGGACTGCGCTTTCCAGCTCGCGCACATTGCCCGGCCAGGAGTATTGCATCAACGCCGCCATTGCGTCCGGCGCGAATTCTCTGGGCGCGGTCCCGTTCTGATCAGCATCGCGTTGCAGGAAATGGTCGACCAATAATTCTATATCGTTCTCGCGTTGGCAAAGATCGGGAACCTGGATGGGGAACACCCGGAGGCGGTAGAACAGATCAGAGCGGAAGCGGCCTTCACTGATCGCATTGCTCAACTCAGAGTTGGTGGCTGAAATAATTCGCACATCGACATCGATATTCGTGCGCCCCCCGACGCGGCGAATACTTTTCTCCTGCACAACTCGCAGCAACTTCGCCTGCGCTGCCAATGGCAAGGCGTCTATTTCATCGAGGAAGAGTGTGCCGCCTGAAGCTGCTTCAAAAAGGCCCGGCCGATTCTCATGCGCGCCAGTAAACGTCCCGCGTTGGTGTCCGAAGAGTTCGGCTTCGATCAGCGTTTCAGGGATTGCCGAACAGTTGATGTCGACGAACGGACCATTGGAGCGCAGGCTCTTGTTATGAATGGCCCGGGCCACAAGTTCCTTGCCCGTTCCCGTCGAGCCGGTGATCAAGACGGCGTTATCGGTGGGCGCAACCCGATCGATAGTGGTCAGCAATTTCTGCATGACGGCCGAGCGTCCCATGAGCACTGCGGAGGTGCGCGGCGTGTTGGTCGGTCGCACCAACTGATCGATTGCCTCGACTCTGGATTTGGAGCCGGCCGCTACGGCTTCACTTATGCGGCGCCGGCCCTGGGCCTGGGGTGGAACGATGGCGGCACGCGCGGCGGCTTCTTCATTCTTCTTGCGTTCCGTCAGATCGCAAACAATCTGGGCCAGACAAGCCGGGCCCGATCCATCGCTAAGCCTGACCGCGTTGATTGACACGAAGACGCGTTCGCCGCCCTTGCGGACGCGAATGGTCTCGAAAGGTTCGGCCCTTCCCTGCTGCAGGACCCGGGCGAATAGAGACTGCAACTCCTGCTTATACCCGGGCGGATGAATAATCGAGACGTGACGGCCGGATACTTCTTCTTCCACGTAGCCGTAAATCCGCTCAGCCGCGCGGTTCCAGGACGTGATTATTCCATCGGCGGTGTGGGTAATGATCGCCTCGTCAATCGAGTCAGCGATCGACTCCAACCTGGTAATGGCCTCTTCGGCGCGCTGGCGTTCAGTCAAATCGGTAATAGTTATGACTGTGCCGACGACTTGCTCGCCGACAATGAGCGGGGCGTAAGAGGATTCAACTGGTAACGATGTGCCATCGCGGCGACGCATCGTTTCGTTACTCAGCAGAGCCCGTGTGGGTTCACCTTTCAGCTCCGGCCATTCCTGGTTCGCATAGGACCACTTTGAATCACTGCTGGAATCTGTCAGCTCGGCAATCTCTTTGCCCACGAGCTCATGCGCCTGGTAACCAAGTAGATCGGCCGCCGACTTGCTGACAAAAGCACAGCGGCCCTGACGATCGACCGCAAACATGCTCGCGTCGACGGCGTCCAGGAGACCGATCGTTTCGGTCAAGAGACGGGCAGGGTCTTTGGGTTTGGGGTCAGGGACGTTGCGCAGCACCAGCACTATGCCGTTAATCTGGCCGCGGCTGTCGCGCACGGGAGTGGCGATTTGATCGATGGGCATCTCAGTTCCATCACGCCCAACCATGTACACCGGATCGCCGAGTCCGAGTACTACATTGTCTCTGAGCACGCGGGTCGCAACCGTCTCAACCTCACAACCTCTCTCCGGATCCACGATACGCAAGATCTCTTCGATCGCGCGACCGCTCGCTTCGTGTTGCTGCCAACCGGTTAGCGATTGGGCGATCAAATTCATAAAGGTGATTCGGCCATTCGCATCCGTGGTAATCACGGCATCACCGATGCTCTTCAACGTGATGCTCAATTGCTTTTCGGCTTCGAGCGCCGCTTCCTCAGCCTGACGCCTGGCCACGGTAAGTGAGCCAACGAAAACCGCGCCAATCATGAAGAATGCCAGTCGCAGCAGATCATCAGCCCCGACCGATAGCGGTCCCGCCGGTTGAGTGAAAACCAATCTACATGCCGCTGCCGACAAAGTAGCGCAGAGAAGCCCTGGCTTTAGCCCTCCGTACCACGCAGCAAACACTACGCCGATGAAGAACAAAGGAGAGATCGTTGAGCCCAGGGTGGGCAACATGATGTAGGTCAGAACGGCTGCCAGTGTTGTCGCAGCCACGGCACTGCCGTAGCGCGCAACTCGACTTCCGACTCCAAAGGGAACGCGAG
>JAWWPL010000371.1:0-16174 GCA_033850605.1 Blastocatellia bacterium
ACCGCCGACGCCGTCAGCAATGACGTGCTGGGGATGTATGACGCTTTGCGAAGGCAAGGAAACAACGTGCGGTTGTTTTCCGAGACGCGTTCACTCGGCAACCATCAGGTCTTTGATGTGTCAGGGATCAAGCACTTTCTAAAGGGTGCCGATGACCTCCTTATCTATCACTACTCAGTGGGCTGGAGCCCGGTATTGTCGCTACTGCGGGAACTAAAATGCCGGAAGGCCATCAAGTATCACAATGTAACTCCGGCAAAGTACTTCATGGGCTTTAGCAGGAGCGATCAACGGCTTTGTGAGGATGGCCGAGAGCAGCTGGGGCAGCTCGCCCAATCCCAGTGCGATCTTTATCTCGCGGACTCGACCTTCAACAAGAACGAACTAGTGGCGCAAGGGGCAAGCGACTCTCGATCCTTCGTGGTGCCACCGTTTCATCACATCGATCGCCTGGCCGCAATTACCGCTGATGAAGAAGTGCTGAGAAAATACTCAGATGGTGATGCAAACATTTTGACTGTCGGCCGGGTAATGCCGAATAAAGGGCACCTTACCTTAATCGAAGTTTTTGCCAGCTACTATTACAACTGCAATCGCAACTCCAGACTGATCATTGTGGGGAAAGGCGGCGAAGGCTTTAGTCCATATGCAAAACTTCTTCACAAAGCCGTCGGCTCAGTCGGATTGAAAGATGCGGTTGTTTTCAGCGGCGGCGTATCAGACGAGGCTCTGAAGGCTTATTACCTGGTGGCCGATGCTTTCGTCATGGCCAGCGAACACGAGGGGTTTTGCGTCCCTCTCGTCGAAGCAATGTCCATGAAGTTGCCCATCACTGCCTTCGCCTCGACGGCGATCCCGGAAACCCTCGGCGATGCGGGCCTGGCGTGGCCCGAACGCGATCCTTTTTTAATCGCAGAATCGATTGATCTAATCTTAAGAGACAGCGCAGTTAGAACAGCTTTGGGGTTGAGAGGCCGGCAACGGTATGAAGCTACGTTTACCAATCAGATAATTGAAAGCAGCTTTCTGCATGCTCTCTCGTGTCTTCAATGAACAAAGTAGCAATTGTTGTTCAGCGCTATCACCAGGAGGTCGTCGGTGGATCGGAATCGCTCGCGTGGCATTACGCCACTCTTTTGCGCGACGCATACGAAGTCGATCTTCTGACTACGACGGCTGTGGATATCTCGGACTGGGCCAATGCCCTTCCCGCAGGATCGGTAAAGCAGGATGGAGTGAACATCGTCAGATTTCCGGTGACTGTTGGCCGCAGCGCTTATTGGGGCCAACTGCATCGTAGACTGCTCGCGGGATTCAGCCGTTTTAATCCGGGAAGAAAGCGGGATCCGGATAGCGCTTTTCAGCTTCAATGGAGTATTCCTCTTCAAGAGGAGTTCATACTTAATCAGGGGCCTTATTCCGAGCCCATGATGCAGTTTATCGAGAATCACTGGTCGGACTACAGGTCGCTGATCTTTATTACGTACCTCTATCCCACGACTTATTTTGGACTTCAGCGCGTCCCTCCGGGCCGTGCTCTGTTTGCACCGACATTGCACTGCGAGCAAACCGCTTATCTTTCAGCTTACAGGCACGCCGCGCACCGCGCACGAGAGTTACTCTGGCTTACAGAGGCAGAACAGCGAGTAGGTCAAGAATTGTGGGGTTCATTACCAGGCAGGATTGTCTCCATGGGGATCGATGCCACGCGCCGTCAACCCCCGCCGGTTTCAACACGTTATCTCGTCTACTGCGGTCGCGTCGATCCAAACAAAGGTTTTCCCCAACTGTTTGAATATTTCGAAAGATTCAATCGTACTTTTCCAGGGAAGTTACGTCTGGTAATAACTGGGAAGGACGATATGAAGGTGCCTGATCGGCCCGACATTGAATTTCGGGGATTCGTCTCAAATGAAGAGAAATTCAGCCTGATGGCGGGCGCAACGATATATATAAGCCCGTCGCCGAACGAGAGTTTCAGCATCGTTACTCTTGAAGCGATGGCCCAGGGCACACCCGTTTTAGCAAATGGCAGTTCGGAAGTCCTGGTTGATCATATCACCGCCAGCGGCGCCGGACGGATCTATGTTGATTACGAGAGCTTTGCCGCATCGCTTGGTGAAATGTTATCTGAGAACGGGGAACTCTCCAGGATGGGGAAAGCTGGACGAGAGTACGTGCTGGGGCGATATCAGCCGAGTTACATCAGACAATCGCTTATCGAGGCCATTGAGTTTCCCTACCAACTTTCATCAGCGGCAGAATTCCATTCTCAATTTGCCGGAAATCTCAAAGCCTGCGACTGGGAGCCTCATCCTCTTTTCAGCGTATTCACTCAGTACGATCAGGACTACTATCTTGGACTCAGGGACGCGTTCACTCACAAATACAGATGCTTCTACGCACTCTCAAAGACCATCGCGCCGAGATCTATTATCGAGTTGGGAACCTCAGCCGGCTCGAGTGCCGACGCTTACCTGAGCGCAGCGCCGGGGGCAAAATACATCGGCATTGACGTTTTCGCAGAAGCCCCTCGCCATGATGACCAATCGCCATGGAAGCCATGCGAGATAGCGAAGCATCTGTTTACCGATCGAGGTTTCGAGCGATGGCAGCTCGTGCGATCCAATCTCAGGCAATTAGAGCGGCTGCCTGCAACTGCTGATTTGGTTGTGGTAGATGCAGCGCACGACTTCGAAAATG
This sequence comes from Blastocatellia bacterium, assembly GCA_033850605.1. Classification (GTDB taxonomy): domain Bacteria; phylum Acidobacteriota; class Blastocatellia; order Pyrinomonadales; family Pyrinomonadaceae; genus UBA11740. Next base: position 2,704 of record JAWWPL010000371.1, read on the forward strand.
AATACGCTGATTTGCAACTCGCCCTAACCGCAAACCCCGCTTTCATATTCGTGGACGACTCCGATGATGAGAATTGTGCCAAACCAGCCATCGACAAGTTTGTGCATGAAGACTTACGCGATCGGGTCGAATATACCTATCACCTTCCCTATATAGACGGCGGTCTCGTGATCAAGCTAAAGAAATAGTCGCTCAACCGTTCGTGGTTCCGCGACGGCTCTTCGGACGTTCAGCGAACCGTCAGTCAGGAAAGAGCAGCGTTGGTTATTTGGCATTTCCGCTGAAGGACTCGACCGGTGGACTAAGTTCAAGACGGCAGATGTTGCCTTTAATTTCGTTTCGCTCAATCCATTTTCTGACGTTCGCCTCATAAGCAGTATCTTTCACCTCGTACAGTCCAAACCAATCGGGGGGAAACTGGCTACTGCTACCGTTCAAGGTGGGGATTTGCGTCATCACGGCAATCATCATGGCGTCATACTGATATTCAGCCGCACCATGGTGATCATCAGGTTTGGCGGCAACATAGAAAGCCGCGCAATTGCCATCAAGCTTCGCCGCCATCGCGTTCAAATAGGCGGTTTCGGCCTTCTTGGAAAACCCAGTGCCGCCGACTTTGAATGTACCGAACTGTTCAAATACGCCTACGGCCGCCAACGCCACCACTCCGAACATCAGTGCGCTTCGCAACCGGGAAGCCTTCTGGGCCGATACTCGCTTGATTGCGTAATCCAGGACGTAGGCAAAACCTATCGCCATCGGCAGAGTCAGAAAAATTACATACCGTGACATGGCGCGGATTGCTTTGGCCCCAGGAAAATAGTGATAGACGTGTTTCCAGAGGGAGTGAGCGTTACCATACTTCATCCCAATGCAATAGAAGAGTGTGGTTGCCAGAATCATCAGACCAAGGAAGAGAATGTAGACGTGCCGACTTTCGAGACGATCTTCGTTTCCTTTTTTCGCTGATCGAGAGGTAACAGTTCTTCCAACAGTCCAAAGACCAAAGATGGTTATTCCGATCCAGGCAAGCGATGTGATTACTCCAATCCCAATCGTTAGTTCTGTCCAATAAGTAGGCGCGGGTTTTGGCCTCACAATGCCTGCCAACCAGCCCCAGGCATAATTTCCATCACCCATCGATAAAAGTGACCACCACTCTGGAATCATCTCCTTGACGTTGCTGTAGGTGTACCAGTTCTGCGCGTTTGCGCGAGGCAAGTAGACAAGCATGAAGGGAATCGATCCCAGCAGAAACGTTGCCGCGCTGATGGGTATAGCGGGCCAGAATTTCCGCACCAGCAGGAAGACGAAGCGGCGACTCGGTTTAAACAGAAGGGCTAATATCAAAAAGAGAAAACACCACAAGGAAAAGAACCAGCCGGGATAAAACGCTGTCAGCAGTTGAATGTTGAAGGCCAGACCTGAAAGCGACAAAAGAGCGAAGGCTCTCTTCTGAGTAAGCGTCGGCCACTCCTGGACCAAAAGTATTATCAACAGAAAGATCAGCGGCAGGCATATTACAAATTGCAGCTGCAAATGGCTGAGCTGGAAAAATTTCGGGCTGCTGAAAGCAAAGAACATGGCCCCCGCGCAGGAGGGTAAAAGCTTGAAATGCAATGCCCGATTCAGCAGCAGGAAGCACGCTAAGTAAGTCAGAAAAGTTAAGCCAATGATGACGATTTCCATGGCGGAGAACATCTCGAAACCCAAACCGCGCAGGAGCGAATACGGGATTGCATAACCCACCAACAGATCGGAATAAGCGAGTGTTTCTTTGGTGGGATAGAAAAGTCCGGGAGACAGCAGATTCGCTTTCCCCAGGAAACCCTGATACCAGTGTTCGCAAAAATAGACAATTCCTCTGGGATCGCCTCTATCTCCAAAAAAAGTGTCGAATCCTGAAGAGAACTGGGCCAGATGGTATTGCACGGTGCCAGCGATGCCGAGACATAGGACAATTAACCATGAAAGTAAGTTCTTTCTCCGCATCGTAATCCGGTTGAAGTTTGGCGGCCTCATCAGCTGGTGGGGGCTACATTCTTGGATAACGGACCGCCCTGCGGCCAGCGGATCAGGAAGTATAGCTGTCCATCAATCTTGCCGCGCGGTTCGAGAGTGCCGCCCAGCTGAATAACTTCACCCATGAACTGCAGCATGCGATCGTTATCCTGAATGATGTATTGACGGTCACCACGGTCGAACACAAACTTGAAAATCAGCGCGCGCGTTTCCGGATTAGTAAACTGAATTTTGAACGCGGGTTTGTTGTCATAATACCAGAGGGTCCCGGTTAGCAGGTCAGCCCAGACCCATGCGTGATCGTCTGTCAATTCCGCGGGAAGCACTACCGGCGGGTGAGCAATTGCCCGGGACGGAGTCGGCATTTGCGAGCGCCCTGACCAGGCTCGATTGAAGGTGGCCAGTCCGATTGCTACTACCAGACCCAACGCCAGCCAGCAAAGAACGCTTCGCTTTTCGAATCGAATTGGGTCGTTACGGCGCGACACTTCAATCACTAGTGCCCCAAAACCAAGTAAAGCTACCGCGCCAAAAATCCCGGGAATCGCGTAATGAGCACCGGTAACCCAATGCATGAGAAAAAATACCGTGGGCACCAGCCACACAATTAGTACGGCCAAGCCAAGGCGTTTCCAGCTCAATGCGCCACGATCTAGACTCTCAGGCTTACGTCTGAAGTAATTTAGAATTGCAAAGCCGGCAAAACCTGCGATGGCATACAGAAGGGCCCAATTATCCTGAGCAGCGGGCCCGTCTTCTCCGAAAAAGTAAGAAAAATTCTCCCTCAATCTATGCAGTGTAGGTGGCGCCGCATCTACGCTGGCGTACGTCGGTAAATACCAAGCGCCGGCAACTGCTTGTTGATTTATCAGCACCGGAAGTATTCCGATTAGAAAGACGCCGGCGCAAAAAATCGCAGGGAGGCCCTTGGTGGCGCCCCGCCATGATTTAGGCCAGAGCAAAATCAGAAAACCCGGAACCAGGAAAACTGTCGGCAGTCTTATAAGAGTAGCGAAACCAACCATTGCCCCCGATGCCAAAGCGCTAAGCAGAGCCAGGCGATTTCGATTATCAAAACTCAACTTTACGGAGGCCAAAGCCAACAGGACGCTCAACAATACAGGTATGAGTACCGCGTTAACGGAAAAACTAAGCGCCCCAATCCTTCCCAGAACCGCCAGGCCCAGGTGGATCGCGAGTACCACCAAAACAATCGATGCCCAGGCGCGGCGATAGACGGCAACGACAAACGCCATAACTCCGACCGCCAGGAAGACAATTACTACCGTCCGATTCAAGCCGTAAACTGCTTTCCCCTCAGGATACATAGCCAGGGTTAAGCCTGTGCCGGGCGGATATTGCACTCCCACAGAGCCGGACTTGGGAAAATAATGATGAGCATGCGGCGCCACTACTTCTTCCCAATCGGGTAGCGGAAGGTTTTGGGACCGCATGAAGTTAATCAAGAGTCGTGTTTGCGACGATTCGAGTTTGAATTGAGGCAGCTCCCGCCGGTATGCGGCCTGTCTGATCTCTTTGGCCATACGCAAATAACCAAAAGAATCGCACGCATACGGATATTCTTCAGTATTGAGTGATTGACGATAAGCGCTCTGCGCCGAGATTAGAATTGTAAGGAACAGGACCAACAGCCAACCGTAAACAAGGACTGGAGCAAGTCTGACTCTGTAGCTAAGTGCCCGGCTCTTTTTTGGATCTGGTGCGTTTTGTGAAGTCATGCAGTTGGGCGCAGGGCCGGATTACTTAATACCACTCATCTTCTTTTCAAACCAAGGATGCTCAAAAAGAAACTCGAAAGAATCGTTTCCAAGCCAAGGGTGATCAGGGTGACGGCCGGGATTACCAGCCGCAATGTCTTGGAGGGATCAAGCGGGCCAAAAGATCGAGATTCCCAGGTGTTCAATGCGTAGATCGACATGACGATTCCAATAATCAGAAACAAACTCCCCGTTAACAGTCCCGTCTCAAGTTTGATGTACCGTAAGAGACTCGTCAAACGCGGATCTTCTGGCAGCAGACCTTCACTAATACCGAAGACCTTGGTGAACACAGCAAACACTACCATCTGAAAGCCCGTCACGATCGCCATCGCCGCATACAGCAGCGTATGAACATCGAGAGTCAGACCACCAATCACCCTCGGACCTGCCAGCAGCCAGCCACTCGCGAGCGTTCCCAGCGTCATGAGAAGCAGGCCCGGATATAAGAAAAGCCAGCGTGGGCTGTAAAGAAGCATAAATCGCAAATGGCGCCAACCATCTCGCCAACTGCGAAGGTGCGGCGATCGACTTCGTCCATCCGGTGCCAGGGTGGTGGGAACCTCGGCGATCCGAAGCTTATACATAGTGGCTTTGACCACAGTTTCAGTCGCGAACTCCATGCCGGTTGTCCGCAGGTCAAGCTTCTGAATTGCAGCTTTGCTGAATCCGCGCAGGCCGCAGTGAAAGTCGCCGCAGGGACTGTGATAGAAAAGCCGGCCCATGGCCGTCAGCACAGGATTGCCCAGATATCGATGTAGCCGCGGCATCGCTCGAGGTTGAATGCCGCCCTTGAAGCGGTTGCCCATTACCAGGTCATAGCCGGCCTGTAACTTATCAAAAAAAGGCTCCAGGTTTGCAAAGTCATAACTGTCATCCGCATCGCCCATGATTATGTATTTGCCGCGGGCGGCGGCGATGCCCCCCATCAGAGCACTCCCATAACCTTTGGTCGCAACCAGCACTACCCGAGCCCCCATCTGGGTTGCAATGGCCTGCGAGCCATCCGTGCTACCGTTATCGGCGATAATTACTTCACCGGCAACATTCAGTATCTTCAATGAGGATTGCGCTTTCCGTATACAAGTAGCCAGAGTTTCGGCCTCATTCAAACAAGGCATGACGATCGACAACTCCATCTCGTCATCCGCGGGTACCGCTTCCAATCTGCCTGGCTGGTTATTTGCTGCGGAAGTCTTCATTTGCACTGGAACTCATTGCCATAAACAGGGCTTCGTCGCCGGCAAGTCGATTCCCGATGTTTCGGCCACTTCCCAAATGACCACGGGTCGATGAAATACTTCCCATATTCCCCCAACCATTCGACGGTTTATGGCGTCAAACAGGAACCCATTCGGCTGGTTCAGGGACTTAACAAAATGACTGCTAACAACCAGATTTGTTGACCATCCCGGGCCGAAAAGCTATACTCCAATGCCACTGGGATGAGTGCCCCGGCCTGGTGCCTCGAACGTTAAGCAGGATTCCGAATCTAGGAGACATTATGAAGATCGGTGTTGCGTTTTTAATCATAGCCCTTACTTGTATCTGTGCGCTAGCTCAGGGTCCGACCCTGCGCATTGTCACAGAGACACCGGGCCTCCCCTCTGAGCTCTTCTACGGCAATGTTAAGGTCAAGCCGGTGCGTTTACGCCCGGGTACCAACACGCCGATCACTATCGATGACATAGACTTCTTCGTCCAGGAACAGTATATCGATTTTCTAGGCCGCTTTCCTGACTCAGTAGGATTCGCAAACTGGAATACCACTTTGAACAACTGTCCAAATGGCGGATTTGGCGAGTTTGATAATCCGCAATGCGATCGGGTGCACGTCTCTGCAGGCTTCTATCAGTCAATTGAGTTTCAGGGCCGTGGCTATTTTGCTTATCGCTTTTATGAGGTCGGCCTGGGTCGCAGACCTCTCTACAAAGAGTTTATTCCTGACATGGCGCTGGTTGGTGGTTCGCAGTCACCGGCGCAGTCAGACGCCAGCAAAGCGGCGTTCACCGACGCTTTTGTATTGCGGCCTGAATTTACCGCTAAATACCCTGGCCTCAGCGGACAGCCGTTGGCTAATGCAATATGGCAAACAGCCGGGCTACCGGGTAGCCCGATCAGCGCAGGCGCCATGACAAACGGCCAAATCTTACGCGCTATCGCTGAGACTCAGCTTGCCTTCGACAAGTTTCTCAACCGCGGCTTTGTCTCAATGGAGTACTTTGGTTACCTACGACGTGATCCGGATACAATCGGATTCCAGAACTGGGTAGATACACTGAATGCTGACCCGCAGAACTTCCGACATATGATCTTTGGATTTATTTACTCGACGGAATATCGCTCCAGGTTCTGAAATCCACTCCGTCGATGGTTGCCAAATCGCAAAGGCCGGCCGTTGAGGTCGGCCTTTTTACTTGCCAATAGAGCGGTAAGTCTTTCGACTCATAACTCGAAATAATTATCTACTGCGCGCCATCTGAAGTGCTTCCCGATAGACCTCCACCGTACACCGCGCCGTTCGCTCCCAGGTGAAGTCTTTGACTCGTTCGATACCGGTCAGAGAGAGTTGTTCCCTGGCTTGCTTATCAACGAGGAGACGAACGATAGCTCCCGTCAACTCCTGGACGTCTTTGGGATTTACCAAACATGCGGCTTCGCCCACCGCTTCCAATATCGCGGGTACCTGACTGGCAATCACTGGAGCACCGCAGGCCATCGCTTCCAACGGCGGGAGTCCGAAGCCCTCATAGAGCGAAGGGTAGACGAAAACACTGCACGAAGAGTAAAGAGCCCGCAGAGCCTCGTCGCCCAAATAGCCTGTAAAGCAGACCCGATCGTGCAAGCCCGCTTCTTTGATGAACGAGAAGAAGTCATTCATTAACCACCCTTCCTGACCCGCGATTACGAGTTGCGGACACAACGAAGTTGTCCGCAGCATCTCTACGAATGCCTGCGCCAGTGTTATCAAATTCTTACGAGGCTCAATCGTGCCTACGAAAAGGATGAAATCGTCAGTGACACCCAGGCGCCTGCGAGTCTCTCTGGTCTGTTCTCGTTCTATTCGCCTAAAAATAGATCGGGGCGCCAAGGGGGTGACGGCTACTTTGCTCGATTCGATGTTTAAGTTCGCACAGACTTCCTGCTTCACGCTCTGACTCGGCGTAATGATCATCGTGGCTGATTGCGCCATCAGGGGCAGACGGCGTCGCCCGCGACGAACCAGGTGTCCTTCGTGAGTATCAGCATGCAGCAACAACGAAAGGTCATGAATAGTTACCACCGAGGGCCGGCGGGTCCAGAGAGGGATATCGTAGTTAGTGCCATGAAATAAATCGAAAGGGCGCCATCTTAAATAAAGAGGCAGACTCAGGCTCCACCAACGCCAATTGAGCAGTCCGGGCCTTAAACGCACGTAATGTAAGTTCGCCGGGATGAGGCATTGGCTGGCGTTCGCAGCCAAAGTGTTCGGCGGCCGTGGCGAGACCAGAGTGAAGTCGTCAGATGGAGCAACGAGCGCGAGGCTTCGCGCGAGTTCAAAGGTGTAGTGTCCGACTCCGGTCTTTGCCGCAGCCAACGGTATCCCGTCGAGTCCAATTCGCATCGGGAACAGTATAGAGTAAGGTCCAGCGCCGCGCGGGTAGAACAGCGGGGCAAAAATTGACTATCCGCGGAACCCGCTCCTAACAGATTGTATTCAGACAGCGAGACGACGACGCGCGCATAAACTTCTACGGCGTGCCAAACCGGCCGCGATATTCGGTCGAGTAGATAAAGATGAAGATCATATGCCGCAGGTTATTCGGATCGCTCCTCAGCGTCGCCAGATTATTCTGATAACCGATCGTGTCTGGATCACGTCTCAGGAACCCAAAGTATTGGATCGCTACCGTCCCATCGACCAGAAACTGATTCAAGCTAGCCGAAGTTTCTACTATGGTGCGCAGAATTTGACCCTTCGTCAGGCTGCCTGCCGTGATCGGGCTACCAGGTAACCCCGCGGTTTGCCACAGTGCGTTGGCCAACGGCTGTCCGCTTAAGCCAGGATATTTAGCCACAAACTCTGGCCGCTGCACGTACGCATCCGCGAACGCAACCTTACTCGCTTCCTCTTGCGCCGGTGACTTTGGTCCTCCCACCTGCGCCATGTCCGGGATGAACTGCGCATAGGTCGGCCGCTGGTTGTAGCTCACCATGTAGAAGCGAAACGCCCAGTAGCCTCGGTTCAAGAACTCATCTGATTGGAAGAATCCCGCGGCCACATGGATCCGATCGCAATTCGGATTATCATTCTCGCCGAACCCTCCATTCGGACAGGGCGCCAGCGTGTTCTGCCAGTTGGCAAAACCACCCGCATCCGGCATCCGCCCCAGGAAATCTATATATTGCTGGGTAATGAAGAAATCTACTCCGTCTATTGGATTCGGACCTGGTGGATTGCTGTCGTTATCCGCAATGGTCACCGTCGCTGTCGTGGTAGCTCCCAGGTTAACCCCAATTGGATTACTCAACGTGACGTTGAAAGTTTCAGTCCCTTCGACGAGAGCATCATTGATGATGGGAATAGCAAAAGTCTTAGTGCCGGCGTCTCCGGCAGCCCAACTCAGCGTTCCCAAGCTGGTAGCATAGTCGCAGCGCTCACTGGCTTTGCCGGTGACATCAGAACAGGCGGCGTTTAGGCTTGACGTATCTGAGGTGGCAAAGTTTACGCTCGCCGCACTGGTCGCGTCTCCTTCCCGGATCACGCTCACTGTCACAAAACCAGCAGAACTATTTTCATTGATCGAGAAATCCGCAGCCGCGAAACTCACCTTCGGGAGATCGTCGTTCAAGATAGTGCCGACTCCTCTGAACCTGCTCAGCGTAGCATTGGTTGGCGTGCTCAAATTGACGAAAAAGGTTTCGGTGGGCTCATTAATAGTATCGCCAGTTACCGGAACAGTAATCGTTTTTGTTGTTTCGCCGGGACTGAAACTGAGTTGGCCGGCTGTTGGCTGATAATCTGAAAAGTTGGCAGTATTGTTCGCTGTCGCGAAACTTACTGTAGCCGTCAACGCGGTTGCTCCCGAAAGTGTGACCGTAAATACTGCGTTGGTCGCACCGCTGTTGCCCTCACTCACCTGCACGTCGTTGATGCTCAGGGTCGGCGAGGGATCGTCATCGACAATCGACAGTGAAGCAGTTGCAGGGGATCCCAAACTCCCGCTACCCGCGGCATTGGTCAGCGTTAAATTAATTGTTTCATTAGTTTCATCGAATGAATCGTTTGTAATCGGGACTGAAAAGGTTTGTGTGGAAACGCCATTTGCTAACGTTAACGTACCCGACGTTGCAGTATAGTCCTGTCCCGCCGCGGCTGAGCCATTACTCGTCGCATAGTCAACCCGCGCCTCGCCGGCTATGCCGCCAATTCGATTTACCGTGATCAAAGCATTGCCGCCGCCCTCAGAAACCGAATAAGAGAATAAACTGAATTGTAATAAGCCGCCTTCCAGAACGTTGATATTGAAGGTCTGCGTGGCTGATGTGTCCATCCCGCCATTGGCTACACCGCCGTTGTCCTTGAGAGCAATCGTGATCGCTGCCGTCCCGCTGGCATGAGCGGCGGGCGTATAAGTCAGGGTGCCGCTGGAGCTGATCGCGGGCGGAACAGCGAACAATGCGGCGTTGCTGTCAGTTATTACCTGGAAGGATAAACTTTGGGCCGACTCATTGGATGGTCCGGGTGAAATACTTGTGGCCCAGTTATTAACTATCTGCGCCGGATCGTTTTCACTGACCGATTGGTCGAGACCTTTGATGAACGAGGGGGCATCATTCACAGGATTCACCGTCAACGTGAAGGTGGCTATTTCACTGCTGCCGGTACGATTGACTGTGACTGTGATATCTGAGACGCCGGATAGATTAAGGGACGGGTTAATCGTTAAGATCTCGCTCGCACCGGCGTTGGTCAAGTCGATGTTGGCCGGATTGTTCGGCACCAGAGTGAGATTACTGGATGTTGCCGTCACCGACGTGATCGAAGCTGGGTCATTGACGTCGAATGCGACGATAAGCTGGGTATCCTCGTTAACGCTCGTGGCTGCCAGGTTCGGGAAGAGTGCTTGCTTTTCATAAGCGCCAATATCGACGGTAGCCGTTGTGTCGGCGTCAGGCCCGTCAACAATGCGATTGAAGCCCATGCCTCGCTGATCTGTCGTGAGCTGCGGAATGTTTGAATCGCCACAGTGTGTGGGCTGCGTCACACAATCGTCTCCTGCGTCTAATGCCGGACTGTTTGTTAAGAAAGCATGCGTCAGCGTCGGCCCGCCATTGTTTGCGAGCGGAGCAAGTTGTGGATCTAGTGGCGCTCCCGTGGTGCCGACCTGATCGTTGTTGCTCCCATTTACAAACCCAGTGGCACCGTCCGCGTTGCCAATCAAATTGTGGCCTCGGGAGTTGAAACTACCGCTGCTAAAGCCGTGACTTAGGTCGGGACCATTGCCGCCTGGCCCGTTCCCCGCAATGATGCTGTTACCGATGGTTCCGGACGCTCCAACAAGACCGTGCCCCTGACAACAAGCCGTTGAACCAATGGAAGAGTTTCCAGTTACGGTGCAGTTATACATCGTCAGTGTGGATCCGTTGGCGATGCCGGCACCATTACTGAAACCAGTGCCTGTGCGGTTGCCGCTGATGGTGCTGTTAATGAGAGTAAGGATGAAGAGATTCCTGATGCCGCCACCACTAGTGTTGCTGCCATGAGTGGTTTGGTCGCCCGTGCTGTTTCCACTGATGAGGCTATTGATAACAGTCAGGTTACCGTTGTTTAGGATCCCGCCACCGCTACCACCACCGGAGTTAGTAGAATTACCGCAGCGATTATTGCTTACCGTACTGTTGGTTAAGGTCGCAGGGCCAGTCATGATAAAGAGACCCGCGCCTTCACCACTTTCGCCGTTGACTGTGTTACCGGTGGTGTTATTGGTGATTGTGACATTCGTCATGGATGTTGTCGCAAACGCGGGAGAGAACCCTTCACCGCCGGTCCAGATTCCGCCCGCATAGCCACTGACCCCGCCATTCGGCCCACCCGTAGTGCCAGTGTGGTTGTCGGTGACGACAACTTTCTGGAGAGTTAATGACCCCGTTCCAAACCAAATGCCGCCACCCCTTCCTCCAGAGCCGCCCGAGCTACCGTTGCCACCATTGCCGGTAATGTTGTTGCTTACTACGCAATTAGTCAGGGTGAGCGACCCTGTGGCATAGATTCCGCCACCAAAGCCACCGAATCCGCCTGATGAGCCACCGAAAACTGTGTTCGGGCCTCCGTTACCAGTGCTATTCCCGGTAACAGTGACGTCTGTCAGGACGAGCACGCCGCCCGATTCGAGAATTCCGCCGCCATTTCCTCCCGGTTGACCGGTGTTCGACGCGCCGTCTGGTGTCTTACCGTTGGTAATTGTCAATCCGGAAATGTTTACGTTGCGGTTATTCGTAAAGAAGATGCGGTAATCACCGCCGGTGTCCCGCCGTACGGTTAGCAACCCCGAGCCAGGCCCGGTAATCGTCATGTCAGATGTAATATCGGGAAGCGCACCGGTCAGATTAATTGTGCCGGTCACGCCTTCAAGACTAATCGTATCTGACCCGCTGAAGCCGCCGGCGACGCATTCGCCAACACTTGCACCTGAAGGGATGTTATTGTTCGCAGCGGTAATAGCCTCATGTAAAGTACACAATCCGTCATTGCCGTTCGTAACGTCGGACGTACTGTTCACTATGATCGCGCTACCGAGCACCGCCGGAGAGTAACTTAGTGATTTGAAAGCGCCTCTCCTAAAGCTTGCTACTTGCATGGATGGTTGGTGGGCAGCGCGTGATACGAAACCCGCTGATATCAATAGAACTAGACAGACCAAAGCAACCAAGACGCGACGACTGTGGGATAAAAACATGTGATGCTCCTGGGAAATCGGAGACCGCTCCGAGCATTTCGATTCCAGAGTGCAGTGCAGGTACAAAATGCAGCCGCACCTGCCGAATAGCTGGACAGCCCACGATTGGGGAATGAAACAAAGTAACAAAAACCTGTCAAGAAGAGCCATATAAGCGTATCCCTGACCGTTATGTTGCTCGCCACCACCAAATTCCAAAGCCTTTGCAATTCAGCAATCGCCTCGTTCAAGCCTGTCTGTTTCGCAGACGGCTATCGGTTCGTCGACAATCACAAGATCCAGTCATTCCCGCTTTTTGATCGTAATGAAACTTAAGCCATGAATTATCAGGGCGTGCCAAACCGGCCGCGATATTCGGTCGAGTAAATAAAGATGAAGATCATATGCCGCAGGTTATTCGGATCGCTCCTCAGCGTCGCCAGATTATTCTGATAACCGATCGTGTCCGGATCACGTCTCAGGAAGCCGAAGTATTGGATCGCTACCGTCCCATCAGTCAGAAACTTGTTGAAGGCGGCGGAAGTCTCGACTATGGTCCGCAGGATTTGACCGTTGGTCATGCTCCCGGCGGTGATCGGGCTACCGGATAACCCCGCTGTCTGCCAGAGTGCGTTAGCCAACGGCTGTCCGCTCAGCCCAGGATATTTCGCCACAAACTCAGGTCGATGCACGTACGCATCTGCGAAGGCAGCCTTGCTCGCCTGTTCCTCCGCCGGAGACTTGGGTCCTCCCACCTGCGCCATGTCCGGAATGAACTGCGCATAGGTCGGTCGCTGATTGTAGCTGACCATGTAGAAACAAAATGCCCAATAGCCTCGGTTTAAGAACTCATCTGATTGGAAGAATCCCGCGGCCACGTGGATCCTGTCGCAGTTCGGATTAGCATTCTCTCCGAACCCTCCATTCGGACAGGGCGCCAGCGTGTTCTGCCAGTTGGTGAAGCCTCCCTGGTCCGGCATCCGGCCCAGGAAATCTATGTACTGCTCAGTAATGAAGAAGTCCACCCCGTCTATCGGATTGCTGGTCGACGCCGTCGTGTCATTGTCCAGGATGGTCACGGTAGCCGTCGTGGTGGCTCCCAGACTTACCCCTATCGGATTACTCAACGTGACATTGAAAGTCTCAGTCCCTTCCACCAGAGCATCATTGATGATGGGAACATTGAAGGTCTTGGCGCCGGCCTCTCCGGCAGCCCAGCTCAGCGTTCCCAGGCTGGTAGCATAGTCGCATCGCTCACTCGCTTTGCCGGTAACCTGAGAACAGGCAGCGTTGATGCTTGACGTGTCGGACGTGGCAAAGTTTACGCTCGCCGCACTGGTCCGGTCTCCCTCCCTGATCACACTCACCGTCACAAAACCATTCGCGCTGTTTTCAGTGATCGGAAAGTCCGTCGCCGTTAGCCGCACTGTCGCAGGCGCCGCGCCGCAATTGGCTTCACTCCAATTGAGCTTAATGTTTCCAGTGTCACTACCCCAGCCGTCAACCGCAATTCTGTAGGTCGTGCCAGCCGTCGCATTGAATGTTACGGTGCTGGTCGTTATTACCCCCGACTGTACGTCATCATTAAACGTGAGTTGAGTCAAAGAGCCAACACTGCTTCCAGTATATACAGCTAGTATCGTGTCGAAGTCGCTACCTTCGGTCGTGATAGTCGTGCTGCCAGAAGAGGGCGCTTGCCATTGGTACCAGACAGTTGCACCTGGGCTACCGGCGGTTGGATCAGAAGGGTCA
>JAWWPL010000256.1:0-3566 GCA_033850605.1 Blastocatellia bacterium
ACCGGTTCCCTGCTAAGCGCGCAGACCCAGTTGACGCCGGCAGCTGATATCTATTCGCTGGCCAAGACCGCATACACAATGATCTGCGGAGTGCCGCCGCGCGCCTTTGCTCAACATGCGATCAATGCCTTTCCCGCTCCCGTGTCCGGGGAGCCGTGGGCGCCGTCCGTGTTGCGCGTACTGGAACGCGCAACCCAGACACGTCCGACTGATCGTTTTCAAACTGTGCAGGACTTCTGGGATGAATTCAGCGATGCTTCAATGCCGCCGACTCAGCGGCTGAATGTCGCGGAGGCACGGCGGCCTATTAGTTCAGATCTCAGACTGGAAGCGGAAGTAATCACGGCCCCACCCCCCAGACCGCGTTTTGAAACGTCGCGCGAGCTGCAATACCAGCAGAACCCAGGTAACGGAGCCACCAGACCGAAGATTGTTGTGCCGATCGCCGGACGGCAATCGCTGACTACCACTCCGGCGGCAGTGGCCGGCGCGCAGGGATTTGCCGCCCCGCAACAGCTGGGTCGAGTGACCGTGCCGGTGGCGGCGCGCAACGACGAGGTTGCCCGCAATAGCGGACCCGCAATTGGGCCGCAGCCGCGAAAACGCAGCCGTGACTTCGTCGTGGGACTCATTCTCGTGTTATGTTTCGCGGGATTATTGATAGCGACCGGGGCTTATGTGCGCAAGTGGATCAAGACCAGGACGCCCACGACGGAGCAAACTCCTCCGACTGGCATTGTGGGACGCGATGCTTTGACTACAACTGACCTGAACTTGCGGGATGGCCCGAACGTCGGCAACAATCAAATCGGCGTGGCCGAAGCGGGATCCAAAGTGCGTGTCCTGAGTTTGAACAACAACTGGTGCGAGGTGCAGGTGATACAACACAGTCGCCCCAAGGACGAACCGAATTCCGCCGACCGTGGCTGGGTCAATAAAAGGTTCTTAAAGTTCGATTGAAAATTGATGTCGTAAGTGCACGTAGTTCGAGTTTGGAGTTCCGCCTTTAGGCGGCTCATAGCAGAATCATTCGGACCGCCTAAAGGCTGACTCCAAACGTGCGCGAGCATCGACGCTAAAACAGGCATTTACTTTGAGGAGTAACGAGTGGGCTTAATAGAATCCATCCGACGCTGGATTGACGGTGAAACTACCGACGACATTCTGGAAGAGGCAGACGAGCATTCCAAGCCGCGCCGAGTCTGGGAAGAGTTTCTGGTAAAAATCGCGCGCGAGGTCGAAGCCTGCATGCAGCGAGAGATGTTCACTCCGCCGGGCGGCCCTACCTACATACCCCGCGAGTACATCGTCTACCTCAGCAACGATGACGATAAAGAGTGGCAGGGCGACAAGCGGCGTGGTTTGGAGCAGGGACTTTTTCATGTGCTCTCGGAACGCGCGAAGGAACTGGCCGGCTCAGTGCAATTGCAGGCGAAATCTTTTGCCATTGAGTTGCGCGTGGACGGGACTTTGAATAAGGGTGAGTTTCGGGTGCAACCGGTCTGGGACGAAACCGAAGCAGGCCACACGATGGTCACCGTGCGCCCGGCGACAACAAATGTTGGAGCTGCGCCCGCGACCCCCGAAGCGTCGGCCGCGCCTGTTGAAGGCGAGGCGGACACTGCCACTCCCGCCGATGGTGATAACAGCGACGTCACGGTTGTGCGGCCGCGGGTTGTCGATCTCTATTCCATCGAGCTTTGGCGCGAAGGTGTCCGGCAATCAGTCGTGAAGATTACGAAGGCAGAGATTACTATTGGCCGCGGCTCGAAATCGGTCGCAGTGGACCTGCCTTTGAAAGGCGATCCGGAAATCAGCCGTGTGCATGCGACGCTGACCTTCGACGATCAGGGACGATTCTGGCTGACTTCCAAAGGCAGAAACCCGACCCTCGTCTCCGGCAGAGAGATGCCTCGGGAAGAACGCACGATGATTCAGCCGGACGAGAAGATCGGTGTGTGTAGCTTTACCCTGAGAATCCAACCGAAGTGATCCTCGCTTAGTAGATTTCCCAACACGCCGCTGCTTCGTCTCCGGCAAATAGAGCTATTGCATCCGCGTGATCGCGTAGTCGCTGTTCGATCGCGTCTGTCGGTTGATTACCGCAGCGGAGCCAGATGACTTTCGGCGGCGGACCAAACAGGGTTGCCATATCGGCGAAATCTGCGTCCTGCGAAACGAGAATAAAATCGTTTGCTTTTGCATATTCCCAGATGACTCTATCGTCAGCTTCCTCCATTCCAAGCAAGCGAATTTGATTTGATTCAGGAAAGGCGTCGGCCAGCAGGCGGCTGAGTTTAAAGCTCAGGTTCTGATCGAACAGCAGCCTCATATAGTGGCGGTCACAAGTCTGCGTTCACGGTCAGCGGCGTAAGCGAGGCAAGCACGAATATCTTCTTCGGTCAGTTCCGGATAATCACTGAGGATTTCTTCATGAGACATTCCGGAGGCCAGCCAGCCGAGCACGTCCACCACGGCAATCCGCATCCCTCGGATTGTCGGACGCCCGCCGCGCTTCCCGGATTCGATGGTGATTATGTCTTGGTAGTTCATCGATGAGTACTTTATCACAGGGCCGTGCATGCCAGCATGCGATCGTTTCACTGGGTGTTGGTGTAAATCTGTGTTGCTGGACTTTTCGAGGTCGTAATTAAAGCCTCGTGTACTGTCTAGAACCATAGGTAGTAGAGCGCGAGAATCAGGAGCGAGCCAATACCCACTGCGACGGCGGCGTAAGTGAGCAGCGCGCGAAGTGTAAGGATGCGATGACCGCAGTGGTGGCATCGAGAGGCCGAGCGGCTAACACGATCCCCGCAGCTTGGACAGAAAATCTTCCGCGTCCTAGAATTCATCTTTCACTGGTAGAATTGCTCTGCGGATAGCTCCGATTAAATCCTCAACCGTTGCAGGCTTAGTTATGTAAGCCTGAGCCCCAGCGGCAATTGCCTTTTCCTTATCGGTTTGATAAGCCGCGCCTGAGAAAAAGATCACCGGGGTTTGTAGATCGAACTCTCTGATTTGCTTGCAAAGATCAATACCCGGCAAGTCGGACATAAAGTTATCTAAAAGGTAGGCATCGAATTGCTGGTGTTTGGCTAATCTGAGGCACTCATGAGGGTCTTCGGGGCAAATTACTTCAAAGCCTTCGGCTTCCAGGATCAAGCGCATCATTTCGCGGGTATCTGCATCGTCCTCACAATAGAGAACGCGGAGGTGCGGTGGGGGCATAGGTTTCTCGGGGAGAGAAACTTTCTTAACGGACGAGGGCAAGATACTATTTGTGACTAGAGGAAAGCAAGAAGGGCGGTGATTTCAGGCTCGTCAAGCGCACACGGTACGAGAAATGTTTAGTCTGCGTGGGACCGCACTTCAATATGTATTCCAGACGTCTTGAAATCAGTCTGATAAGGTCCCAGCAGACGTTCTGCCGCCGCTTCTAACCGATGGTACATGTTCTCTGGACCGCTGGTAACAACCAGCGCGGTTCCATCGTCAGAAAACGCGCAGCCGAGCGAGGCGGCAAAGTAAAAGGCACGGCCCAATAATTTATCAAGCAACGATGAACG
>JAWWPL010000376.1:0-3834 GCA_033850605.1 Blastocatellia bacterium
CGGCATCTCTCGCTGCAGTCGGTCGGCTTGTTGGCGAGCCTGCCGCTCATCTCGGCGATGATCGGCGATGTAGTCGGTGGCGTCCTCACCGACCACATTCTTCGCAAGACGGGAAACATCAAGTTTGCGCGTCGCGCCGTCGCCGCGCCCGGAATGTTCCTGGCTGCACTGCTGCTCATTCCAGCGGCGACGACGGACAGCGCCGTTACCGCGATCCTCTGTCTGACCGCCTCGAACTTCTTTCTCGAACTGGTGCTCGGGCCGGCCTGGGCTGTGCCCATGGACGTTGGCGGCACATCCAGCGGAACTGTTACGGCCGTGATGAACATGGTGGGCGCGGTCGGCGCCTCAATTTCTCCGCTAGTGTTCGGGATGCTGGTTGGGCGCGGCTCCTGGATAGCGCCTTTCTACGTTACGGCCGGCATCTTAATTACCGGTTCGCTGATCTGGATTTTCTTGATCGATCCCGAAAAATCTGTCGTCGAACGCGGTGCAGAAAAGCAACGCCGCTGAGCATGAATGCCATAGCCGATGCCGCTGAAAAACGGCTGCGAGAGCTGATGCTGCCGCGAAAGCGGATCAAGCCCGCAATCGAGCGAGACGCTTACATTGCAGGTGATCTATAGCTGACCCGGATGCAATAATGACTATCCGACTTCGGTAAGCAAAGTATGTGTGCCATATTGACCACTCGCGAAGACGAGTGGTGTGCCATCGCAATAATGAACGCGTACGACGCGACCAATAAGGATGATATGATCTCCTCCCTGAACTTTGGTCTGCGTGCGACATTCGAATATTGCGGGACTTCGTTCGAAAATCGGACAACCGTCGACCCCAAGTTTGAATTCCATGCCTTCGAACTTGTTAAGCTGTGGCGTCGCAAAGTGACGTGAAATTCGAGCTTGCTCCTTTGACAAGACGTTGATGGCGAAACAGTTCGACGCGAGAAACGCCGGCAGCGAGGGGGCAGCGCGGCGCAGGCTCCAAAGCACGAGGGGAGGTTCGAGCGAAACAGCTGAGAACGAGTTTGCGGTGACGCCCTCGAATTTTCCGTCCTGCGTTCGAGTTGTCACGACAGTGACGCCGGTCGCAAAGCGTCCCAAGGCGTTTCGCAGGCCGCGCTTATCGGCTGCAGCATCGGAAAGAAGATCGAGCGTGTTCATGAACCGATAATGCCGCAGAGCTGAAGCGGTGAAAAATGATAATAATTACTCTTCTTAATTATGAAATCAGATAGCCGCTCCCAACGAAGTTTGATGAAGCCAGAGCTTACAGCAAAGAGAATCTCGAGGAAGCCATTCAGGCCGTTCAGCCGTAGGCTGACAGCATTCATCCCGCATGATTGCCGAAGCGCAATTGCTTAGTGATCCATCGCCCAACGTGGGAGGCTTAGTATTTGATGCTCCCCCGGGATCGCGCGACGATCGTTGATTGTTTCCCAACTCTACTTGAGAAATAATGAAATCTGATGTCAAATGCGTTTTGTGATTATAGTGGATGATCGATCGTGACCGACAGCCTGCGTGACATCAAACTCTTTGTAGCAGTCTACGAGGAGCGATCGTTTACAGCTGCGGCGACTCGGGAAAACGCGACGCAGTCGGGTGTTTCACAGCACATCCGCAAACTTGAGGACAGCTTCCGGGTAAAGCTCTTCATTCGGGGTACAGGCGGGGTCGTGCCCACGCCTGCGGCAGATTGTTACTACAACCATTGCATTGATGTTCTTCGCGCCCACGGAGCTGCCGGCCGCGCCGTGCGGGTGTTCGGTCTTGGAATCGAAGGAGCGATCAAAGTAGGATTGATGCCGACGATGACGCGCTGCGTGCTGGCGCCCACTCTCACGAGGTTCATCAAGGACCATCCGAATTCGGCGGTACGCATTGTTGAAGGATACAGCGCGGGACTTACTCAGCAGGTGCAGACTGGCGACCTCGACTTTGCAATCGTGCCCGCTTTTCCCGGAGCAATGGGCCTTAGAAGTCGCCTGTTCTTGCGCACTCCCGAAGTTTTGGTATCGTCCCTCAAGTCGCCTCTCACTCATGCAAAGCCTGTGCGGCTAAAAAGCCTGAACCCAATTAATCTTGTCGTTCCAAGCAAGGCCAATACTCGAAGAAACCTGATCGAAACATATCTGTCCTCCAACGGCGTCAAAATCAATCGGCATTTGGAGCTGGATGCAATGCTCGGCTCACTTGATTTCGTGGCTCAGTCGGATTGGCTATGTATCCTGCCGGGCATCATGATGGCCGAGTCCGACAAGAAACGATCGTTCACTGTCAATCCGATCGTCGAACCGCGGTTCGGGCTTGATCTCATACAAATAGAACCTTCTCGTCAGGTTCTGTCTACAGCAGCTTCCGCTTTCCTTGAGATACTCGAGCAAGAGGCTTCCCGACTCAACAAACGCTGGCCACCGGCCTGACCACCGACGTTTGAGTCGGTCCCGGCTATCTAGCTTGCTGTCGCCGCGAACGCCTGCTTGATTTTACGCTGACGAATTGAGCCGATTCCTTATCGGGTCAATTTGACAAAGATCGGCGTCGAGGTATTCGCAGCAAGGCGACTAGCTAGTCCAACTGTAGGAAATCCTTTACGGCGCCATGAAAGCCTGTTGCGCTATCAATATTCGAAAGATGCGCTCCGCCTGCAATAATCGAGAATCTCGAGCCCCGGATGCGATCAGCCATTGCTCGCATTGCTTCCGGCGGTGCCGCCATATCCTCTGCGCCGCCGACGAACAGTGTAGGCGTCGTGATGTGATGCAGGTCTTTCAGGTAATCCAGGCGCTTCAATGCCTCAGCGCAACCCTCATACCCCACGATTGGTGTCGAAAGAATCATGCGCTCGATGTCGGCCACGACGTCAGGATGGGCCGCGCGAAATGCCGCCGAAAGCCAACGCTCAACGGTCGCTGGAAGTATAGACGCCAGCCCTCCCTCGCGCACCGCGTTAATCCGCTCGTTCCAGCCTTGCACGAACTGCGGTGGAGCATCCGCTCGAGCATCGCAACAAACAAGCGCCTCTAGCCGGCTGGGATGTGCCAAGGCGATTCCCAACCCCGTCATCCCCCCGAGTGAGAGGCCCATGAAAGTCGGGCGCTCAATTTGATAGTGATCTAACAGCGCGACTGCGTCGCCCACCAAATCGTCAAATGAGTATGGCGCTGCCGGAACATCGCTTTGGCCGTGACCACGGGTGTCGTAGCGGAGGACGCGATAGCGCTTGAGCAAAGTTTTCATCTGCAGATCCCACATGCTGTGGGTCGCGGCCAGGCTGTTTGATAGTACAAGCCACGGATTATCCGCGGAGCCATCGACGTAGGTTGAGATCTGGATGTCGCCTGGAACTGCAACGAAAGGCATGACTGCTCACTCCGATTCTTCGGTTTTCAATGCTACTGAGAACTTCTCATGATTGCCGTTTCCCCAGATGTCCGGTCTGGTGACGCTCTTGACTTGGCCGACTTCTTTTATCGTTTTGCCTTAAGGAAATGCTGTAGAGGCGACGTTCTCCGCTCGATCCGTAGCGTGTTCGCTGCAATAGCTCGTTAAAGCTCATTTCGCCGGTAGGCTCAAGCGCCTCTCTGTCCTCGCGCAACGGTAGTCTTCAATTCCTGGCGAGTGGATGAACCGGTATAAGCTGCATCGTCGTTCCTCGCGCCGATCTGCAGTTCATGTCTTATCCAGGATACGAGACCGCATAAAATGATCATTTCTGCGGTCCCCTATTATACAAAGTGATGAGCCAGGACCTTGAACTAGCCACATCGGCTGCCCTGGCTGAAGACATAGGTGAAGCAGAAAAGTTGCCAGCAACGGACGTTAGTAA
>JAWWPL010000297.1:0-9373 GCA_033850605.1 Blastocatellia bacterium
CTCCCTCTCCCTTTGGGAGAGGGTTGGGGTGGCGGCCTAACTGCCGACCCTCCTTTTGTCTCATCTTGTCCTGACTAAACAGGACAAACGATTATGGAATACAAACTCCCCTCTTCTCTTCCCCTTCCAAAAGTAAGAGGCGAATCACAGACTGAAGTCTGTGCCACTTCTCTATTCCATATCGGCGATGCCAATCATCGGTTGGTGCAACATCGTAATTTCGGCTGAATTCCCCATATAAGTTCGCGCCATGGCGATCGCTTCCGTCAGATTGTCGGCCCTCTCCCAACCCAGCATTGCCGGAACGTGCGCGTTCTCGGCGCCGGCGGCGATCACTTTGCCCACGTGTTGCCGGCCGTTCTCGCCCCAGTACCACATGAAGAATGGGTGCGCGCCGTGATAGGCGTTCCCGCGGCGGTACATCTCGACATAGCTCGGATTATTCGCGAACTCGCGCTCGTACTTGTCGCGCAGATAGAACGCGTCACGCGATTCTGGCAGCAGTCGATTGAAAAACTCGATGTAACTTGGGTGAAAGTTGTGATCGAACTGGTCGTAACACGGGTGGTGAATAATCAGCACGCCGCCCTTTTTTAATAGTGGCTTATTGCGATAAAAATTGAAGTGATAACCCAGCCCCATTACCTGCACCAGCAACGGATTCAAAATCGAGTAGACGTTGTAAGGTGAAATATCCGGAATGCCGGTAATCAGAATGTCACACTGTCCGCGCACGGGAATGGCGTACTGCTGAAATCCCTTTTCCAGAATTTTTTCATGTACCGGCTCTGTCTTCCCTGCATAGCAGGCCGTCATCTCGTATTGCGCCGGCA
The DNA here is from genome assembly GCA_033850605.1 of Blastocatellia bacterium. GTDB lineage: Bacteria > Acidobacteriota > Blastocatellia > Pyrinomonadales > Pyrinomonadaceae > UBA11740. Next base: position 834 of record JAWWPL010000297.1, read on the forward strand.
TCGAGTGGAGCATTTTACGTCGCGCGGTCCGGGGCAGTTTGCTCATCGTGTAGCGCATGGCTTCGAACTTCATGCGATCGAAGGCGCTGAAGTCGTCCTCGTTCTTGAGCAGAAAATCCATGTCGCCTTTGTACATGCGGTTGTTAATCGAGGTCTCGATATGAAAGACATTCAAATGCTCGTCGACGATCTTGCCCAGGCGCCCGCATTTGTTGCTCAACTCGGAACGCGCCGGATCCATATAGCTGTCGGAATCTCTTATGGTTTGCGGCTCGTGATGAGCGCGCAGCGATTCATAATCGCAAAGACCGACAGCCACTGACTTGTGTCCGCCATCCATCGGAACAAAATTGATGTTGGCATAGATGAGCAGATCGCTTTCGGCCGCCCGGCGGTTAATGGTGAGTGGTTCTTTGTGGCGCGTTTCGCCTAGCTTGATCAGACCTTCTTTCCATTCGGCATCATGGTTGTAATAGCGGTCGGGATAAAATTCATCAAAGATTTTTTGTCCCACCATCCGCTTCATTTCCCAGGCCGTCATTTTGCGGTGCAGCGAATTGGCGATGATTATGTGCACGTCGTCCACGCCATGCCCGGCGAGCATGTCCAGGACTATTTCGAGCATAGTCTGGCGAATGTCCGGCGTGGCCATCGGCGGCAAAGGGAGACTGATGTCGTCGACCGCGATGGTGACTTTCATACCCGGCTCGAGCTGCGCAAAGAGCGGATCGCAGCCGAGCGGATGGTTTAGCGCATAGCGAATCGCAGCCTCCCGATTCGGCAATCCCTTCATCGGCGGATTGGAATAAAGCACGCGCGTACCGACCGGCAAGTCCTCGAGAATGAAATCTTCTCCCGAAGGCATGATGCGCGGCGCGCTGTCGCTGTCGATGTATACGATCGATTCGTGTGTTTTGCGTCTTAGTTGTAGGGACATAAGCAGTAAATGGTGATTAGTGAATGGTAAATGGCTGAAACTTTTTCACAAAGTAATCCTTGCTCTTAAGTTGTCTGTGTCGGTTTCGGCGTTGTTACGTGGCGCGATAGTCCAGTTATCAATCGGCCGATTCTCTCAAGTTGAGACACAAGCCGCGAAAACGTTGTCTCATCGAGATAGCCGAGTCTGTGTGCGATAATTAGCTCTGTCTCGAGCTCACTGGATGAGCCCTGCGAGTTCGAGAGAAAATAGGCAAACTCTTTCTTCGAGTGCCGGCCAGCTCCCTCAGCGATGTTCGCAGGAATTGATACCGCGGCACGGCGAATCTGCGAAGTGAGACCATATCGTTCTTCTTTCGGAAATCGTTCGGTGCCTTTGTAGACGTCAATAACGAGGTCAACTGACTTGCTCCAAGCTTCTAGATTATGGTGCGGACGCATCTCTTTTCCCCTTTCGAGTGAGAGTGAACTGCTAAACCATTTACCATTTACTACTCACCATTTACTTTAGGTTTAAGATGGGCCAATCATGATGCAGGGCTGTTTGCCGCAAGCGAAAATCCGGATTCACCACGGCCGGATGACCGACGATCGAAAGCATCGGCAGATCGCTCATGCTGTCCGAGTAAGCGAAAGACTCGCTCAGGTTGATGCCTTCGCGTTCGGCAAAGGTTCGGATCCACGAGGCCTTAGTTGCAGACGCCAGGACCGGCGGCAGCAAACGCCCGGTCGCCACGCCTTTGACGAACTCCAGCCGATTCGCGACATAATCGGTGATTTCCAAATACTCCATTAACGGCTTCACCGAAACCTCGAGCGCACCCGTTACGACGACCTGACGTTGACCGATGCTGCGAGACTTCTCAATCAGTTCAAAAGCGCCGGGAAACACCGCTGGCTTCAGGACCTTCTCAAACAAGTCATCCGCGAAGAACCGCATTCGATCCTCCGTCTCTCCCTTGTATCGTTTGAAGAAAAGATCGTTGAAGACTTTTCGGCTATACTGGTCGCTGACGGCGAACAAAGGAACACTCAAAAGTGTAGCTGCGCTCTTAGTGAAACTGCGCAGCAGGGTGGGTTGGTTGCGGGCATAGAACCCCAGCGTGTGCACCAGGTTCGTACTGACCAGAGTTCCTTCAAGATCGTAGAATGCCGCCGCTGCCACCCTGTCCTCCGCCGTCGAATGTAGTTCGAGCGCGCCAATATACCTTATTCTGCAGTCGAAGTGAAAGGCAAAAGGACCATGTATGAAACGACCATACAATAACCGCGATGTCATGGGTGGATGTACCGAGAACGTCCAGAAAACGGCTGTTTTGTTACTCCTAATCGCTTTGGCAAGTTTGGCGATCTCTTGCCGTAAAGGGGCCACGGCGACCGGTGAAACGACGGTGATGCGTCCCGCCGGCGATGCGATTGCCCAGGCAGACCAACTTTTTGGTGGGCGGGCCGATCTGGTGAAGGTGCGCCAGGCAGTCATTGCCTTGCGGCAGGCGCAGGCTGAGGATCAGGGGAACTATGAACTCGCCTGGCGTCTGGCAAAATTCAACTACTACCTTGGGGACCATACCCCAGATACGGGCGAGCGTGACAAGGCATATCACGATGGCATTGAAGCTGGAAAGTTGGCGGTGAAATTGCAGGACGGCAAACCTGAGGGGCATTTCTGGCTGGGCGCAAACTATGGGGGCAGTGCCAAGACAAGCATGCTGGCAGGTCTCTCGGAATTCGACGACATAAAGAGTGAAATGGAAACTGTCATCAAGCTGGATGAGCGCTATCAGGACGCCAGCGCATACATGGCTCTGGGACAGCTCTATCTCGAGGCGCCCGGACTAGTGGGCGGTGATACTCAGAAGGCGATTCAGTATCTGGAAAAAGGATCGAAGTTGGGACCGGACAATGCGCTAATGCGGGCCCAACTCGTGAAGGCGTACATTGAGGCGCATCGAAATGACGACGCGCGCAAGCAGATCGACGCCTTGCTGGCGATGAAGCCGGCGGCGGGCTACGAACCGGAATACAACGACGCGGTCGCGCAAGTTACGAAGCTGCAGGAGAAGATTAAGTAGCCGAAGTGGAGCAGTGGTGACCGCTCTCACTACTCAGCTAACGAACCGAAGATTAACGGCCGCAACCCGGCTTTGTCCAAAAGTCGAGTTCTCTGAGTCCGTGCTTAGCGGACGATTGAAAATAGCCCAGCGATTCAGAGGGTGTGTCAGAAGCCCGACCGTGAGGGAGGGCGAGACTCGCAATGATTCTTGATTCAAGAAAACTGGCAGCGAACTGCTGTATTGCCGATGGATGACCTTGGCGAGCGTTGCCCTTGCTCACGCGCGGGCTTCTGACACACCCTCTGAACTGCTGGGCTAATATCATTCGTCCGCTTTGCGGACTGATAAACTTTTTTGGGCAAAGCCGGCAGGCCACCGGGAACTCATCTTTGCAACCGGTGACGACGGACTGACGTGACGGGACAGGTAAAGTCGGTCAGACAATTAGGACAGGTGAGGCTCAAAAAATTTTCATCGATCATGAATTCACTTTTCCCGTCGCTGGAGTCTTTAAGAAAAGGTAATAGTTGGTCGCAGTGTGAGCAGATAACAGTAAAGTACCACTCCCCCGTATCGAGGGATTCGTTTGATTTCATATTGATGCCATCCGTTAGTTTTATAACACCACGCGGGAGGCTCTGTTATCAGGAGAAGACTGGTCTTGATCAGGACAAACCTGAAGCGGAAAGGAAAAACCGAAGAAGTACAAAGCTTGCTGCACCAGCTCAGTCGGGCTGCAAGCTTTAGGTTGGATCGAGGGGTACTACCTGTGGGTTTGATCGCTCGGAACAAAGAGCTATGGCTTGCTCGTTGCTTTCCTCAACTCTTCAAGCGTGCGTTTGTGGTCTTCGAGCTTCTTGCCAGCCTCACTCAACTTACCTTCCGCTGTTAAGCGCTGATAATCGGCAAACTCCTGAATCGCGCGATTGATTAACTGTTGGACGTTTGGTGCGCCTGCGGGCGGAGGTGTTGGTGAAGGCTGAGGCGACGCGCCTGGTTTTGGCGCAGGCAGCGCGCCTTTTTGATCGGCCTTCTTATCGGGCGCGGCTGGCGCGACTTCGCCAAACAGACTCTTTAGCGCTTCTTCGAAGCTGGCGCCATAGGCCAGGCGCTCTTGCGTGGCGAGAACGACCAGACGCAATTCAGGCATGGGACTGCTTTCAGCCCTGAGATAGATCGGCTCGACGTAAAGTAGCGACCTGCCAATCGGAATCACCAGCAGATGTCCGCGGACCACGCGCGAGCCCTGCTGATTCCAAAGGCTGAACTGGCCTGAGAGCTGTGCGTTTTGGTCGATGCGCGCTTCGATTTGCAGGGGCCCGTCAATCAGACGAGACTTGGGAAAGTCATAAACCAGAAGCTTGCCGTAATTGTCTCCATCACTGCGACCGGCCATCCAGCCAATCATGTTGTTGCGGCTGGCCGGAGTAAACGGAAGGATCAAGGCAAACTCGCTCTTCTGTTGCTCGCCAGGTAACTGCATCAGTACGTAATAAGGATCAAGTGGCTGGACCTGTTTTTTGTCCTGGTCATCGAGGACTACTTGCTGGGCAACGCTCCAGACATCTTCCTGTTGGAAAAGCACCTTCGGACTTTGCGTGTGGTAAAGACCAAAAACTTCGCCCTGCGCCCGCACCAGCGTCTCGGGATAGCGAACATGCGCGCGCAGGTCGGCCGGCATTTGACTGGCATCCTGAAACAGGCTGGGGAACGTCGCGCGATATGCGGCAATCAAAGGATCCTGTGGATCGAAAACATAGAAATGAACAGTGCCGTTATATGCGTCGATCACCACCTTAACGCTATTGCGGATGTAATTGATTTCCTTGTTGTCGACCTGGTGATGACGCGAATACGGATAATTCGATGACTCGGTAAAAGCATCGATCATCCAGTAGAGTCCACCGTCATTGCCCACCACGATATAAGGATCACGATCGTAAATTAGAAAAGGCGCCAGCCCGTCGACGATCTCGCGGATGTTGCGATGGATCATGACGCGGCTCTCGGAGTTCACATCGTCTGAGAAGGGCAACTTACTAAGATCGCCCAGGGCCCACGAGAGGAGCAGACGGCGGATTCCGCTTCCTATGCGAATGCCTCCGGATCCTTCATAGCTGGTATAGGTGTTTGACTCTCCCTGAGGGAAATCGAACTCCTTCTGCTTCGTTTTCACATAGACGTCAGTGTTGGTTTCCTGTCCAAAATAGATCTGCGGCCGGGTAACTTTGGTCTCGGGGACGGACGATTCAATCGGCATGTTCGAGAGTAGGAAACGCGGCATGCCCTCCGGAGTGAATTCGTTCGCCGTGTTCATGGTCACCCCGTAGCCGTGGGTGTAAATCAGTTTCTCGTTGATCCAGTTGCGCGACGCCGCCGGCAATTCGGTAACGTTAAGCTCGCGCGCGGCAATCATCACCTGCCGGCCCTGGCCGCCGCTCTGATAACGATCAACGTCCACATCCGGAAAGTCGTAATACTTGCGAATTGCCTGGATCTGCTTAAGCGTGTCCTGCAGCGCCCGCCAGTCCCAGAGACGAATATTATCGAGCGTGGCGCGATTGTTCTGGATATCGAAAGCTTCGATCGAGTTGTCTGCTTCAAAGTTTCTTTGCTCGATTTTGTCAATGCCAAACGCGCGCCGAGTCGAGGCAAGGTTGTGTTCAATGTAGGGAGATTCGCGACCCAGCTCATTTGGCTTAACAATAAAGTTGGTCACGTATGCCGGGACCAGCACGGTGCCGACCACATAAACCAATAGAGGAATCGCTATCGCAACAATCAGGACCCGCACCTTTCGCATCGCGAACGCGTTGACCAGCGAGATGCCCGCGGCCAGGATCAGCGCGACTGCCACCCAGAGCAGTGCGGGTAGAAGGTAATTGGCTTCAACATAGGTAACGCCGGAAAAGTTCTGATGATCGTCCCAGAGATATGGATATCGCGAAAGCAGAAAGCTCCACGCCAGAATCACCAGGAAGACAGCCAGCGCGCATGAGGCCGCAGTCAGGCTGGTCCTGCGCGCCTTGGCCAGGTCACCGGCACTGGATAAGCCCTGCTGTGTGACCGCGAGCAATGAGTAGATAATTGCCCCTGCCAGAATGATGATCGAAAGATAGAGTAGCCAGGCGCTGAAGGCTTCGTAAACGGGCAACGTAAACAGATAGAAACCCAGCGGCCGGTTAAAAATCGGATCGGAAAAGTCTCCGGGAGAGCCATGGAAATACAGGGCGAAACTGCGCCACGCGTCGCGCATGCCGAGCCCGAAGACCACGCCGCCCAGCACCGAGACAACCCAGGCTAAAGGCCTGAGCACTCGTGACGGCGAGAAGTTAACCGGTTGTTGATTGACGAAGATCGTTCGCCGGTCAAATGAGATCGATGCGAATGCGCGCTCGACTAACCAAAAACCGCCGCGGAGGATTACCACCGTGAGCGCGAAGAAAATCGCGAACAGTGCGATCTTCAGCTTGAACATGTACCAGTAAACCGCGGAATAACCGAGTGAGCCGAACCAGAGTGCCGAAATGTAAATCGATAAACCCCGGGAAGCTACGAAGAGGAAAACTATGATCGCCCCCAGAACCCACCATCCCCAACGACGACGTCGCGGTTTGATGTGACCGACGTCGATGATCTCGCCGCCCTGGTCGAGGGAATTTGATTGGCTCATGCGCGCCTAGCATACGCCGAAAGCGTCGCGCCACAAAGGTGTGCTCTTTTTTCCCCTCTCTCCTGTGGGGAGCGGGAGATAAAAGTCTTTCTCACTTCTCCCTTCTGGGAGAAGTGCCGGGGATGAGGGCTTAAGAGCGAAACTAATCTTCCTATTCTGTGCTCCGTGACTAGCGAGTGGCATTCAAAGACAAATCAATTAGGGTTTACGCGCCGCTAAGCCCTCACCCCAACCCTCTCCCAATGGGAGAGGGAGTCAGAGTAGACGTGCAGGAGTAGACACATTTCAATGCCTTTAGGAGTTTTTGATGATCTTGGCCTGGTGTCGCGCGCAATGATAGACTCGTCCCACATATTAAACGATTAGCTTTATGCTGACAGCAGACACAGTTTTGCAGGGGCGTTACCGGATTATTCGCCAACTCGGCCAGGGCGGGATGGGAGCTGTGTACGAGGCAATAGACGAGCGCCTTGACACCACTGTAGCGCTGAAGGAAACCCTCTTCACTGACGAAAAACTTCGCAAACAATTCGAGCGAGAAGCCCGCCTGTTGGCGCGCATGCACCATCAGGCGCTGCCGCGTGTCAGCGATCACTTTAATGAAGGTGACGGCCAGTTTCTGGTAATGCAGTACATCGCCGGCGAAGATCTCTCGGTGATGCTAACGCAAAAGAACGGTCCTTTTCCGCAGGCGGAAGTGTTGCGCTGGGCCGATCAACTGTGCGACGCGCTCGACTATTTGCATACCCAGGATCCGCAGATCATACATCGCGACATCAAGCCCCAAAACCTTAAACTAACAGCGCGCGGACAGATCGTGCTGCTTGATTTTGGACTGGCCAAGGGTTCGGCCGGACAGATGTCAGTCGTAACTACTTCGGCCAGCATCTTCGGCTATACGCCGAATTACGCACCTCTGGAACAGGTGCAGGGTCTGGGCACCGATCCGCGTAGTGACATCTACGCGCTGGCGGCAACGCTCTTTCATTTGCTGACCAACGTGAAGCCGCCCGACGCGCTTAGTCGAGCTTCGGCAATCGTCAATGGTCTGCCCGATCCGCTGCCGCTGGCGAATCAGGTAACCGCGCAAATTGATCCGGCAGTGGCCGCGGTTCTCAGCAAAGGAATGTCCCAGAAACGTGACGACCGATTTCCCTCGGCGGAAGCCATGCGTGAGGCGCTTCGAGTAGCGGCCGAAAATCCTCTGGGAGCTGCCGCAACGGTTTTGATTGGCGGCACGGCGGCTAATGCAGCTGACGGTACGATTACTTCCGAGTCCGCGACCAAACTGGTCGGCGATCAAACAAAGCCGCTAACAGACTTAAGGGCAAATTCAGCGGCCAACTCATTAGGAAGTGAAGCGCAAACGCTGGTCGCGGCCGATGCTACGAATGTCCGGAACCTAACTTCAACAGCCGAGGCAGCCACGCTGGTTCAATTCGCGTCCCGCGGAAAAAGTTCGCGAGCCTGGTTGGGCGCCGCGCTGTTGCTGATTCTGATCGCAATGGGCGCCGCAGGCTTTTACGCTTATCGCGCCCGCCAACAGCGGCTAGCGAATCCGTCTTCTGCTACAGCGAGTCCGCCACCGTCAGAATCAAGTCAGCCGGCGCAAAGCGAACCGGCCAACGATTCCGTTCAGGTCGATCCAGCGACGACCAGTGAGTCGAAGATCGACAAAAAAGTCGATAGCAATAAGCGAACAGCGACTTCAAAGAAGACTCCAGAAAAACCGGGACAGAGCGAGCCCGCGAGGGATCAACCGCCCATTCCGCCTTCAACGGCGCATGATCCCAGCCGCGATTCGAATCGGGATTCTAATCAGGAGAGGCCTAAATTTCCGTCGTCTCAAGATCGCCGTTTCGATCCGTTCCGTAATC
>JAWWPL010000299.1:0-12548 GCA_033850605.1 Blastocatellia bacterium
GTACCGATCGGATCGCTCAGGTTGGCGCGCGTCAGGTTCTCTCGAATGCCTTCGAACGCCAGGAAGAAGAAGGCTTTGTCTTTGCGAATGGGACCGCCAACCGTGCCGCCAAACTGCTCGCGGCGAAAATCCTTGAGCGGCTTGCCGTCGGATGTATGCGCAGATAGGCCCTCCAACCGCTGAAAGAAAAAGAGACTTCCATGCACTGCATTTGTACCCGACTTGGGAATAACGTTGATGATGCCGCCCGCCGTGCGGCCGAATTCCGCGGTTGCTCCGGTGGCTACCACCTGGAATTCCTTCACGGCGTCCAGCGGAATATCGATCGCCGCGCGCTGGCCGCCTAACTGCTCGCCAAAAAAGCCATTGTTATAGTCACCGCCATCCAGGCTGACGTTGTTAAAGACGCCACGCTGGCCCGAAAATGTAATCTCGTCTCCGTCCGGACCCTGAACGACGCTTACGCCTGGTGTCAGCGTCAATAGGTCTTCAAATTTTCGTCCCAGGATGGGTGTTGTGTTGACCGTGGTTTCGTTGAGGGTGGTACTCGACTCGGTCTTTACGGTGTCAACGGTCGGCGACGCGTTGATCGTCACTCGCTCTTCGACTCCGGAAATCTTCATGCCTACAGGAAGGTTGAGGGCCTGCCCGACGGTCAGATCTAATCTCTCGGCCACCGACGTGGCAAAGCCCTGCTTGGAAACCTTAACCGAATAAGGCCCAGGCGGCAGCCCCAAGGCAACGAAGCGTCCGCCATCGTCTGTGGTTAGCGTGCGCGACAGGTTGGTGTCGAGATTTTTAATCTCGACATTCGCCCCGGGCACGATTGCACCGTTGGTATCCGTGACTGTGCCTTGAATCGTACCAGTGGTGATTTGCGTCTGCGCGGTAGCCAGGGGACTAATGGCCAGGATCACAAGCAAACTAATACCAAGACCTTTTACCCATTGGGTAAAGGAAGGGAACTTTGATCTATGCATGATTTCTCCTCTTCGCTAACGGTTGCAGGACGAATCAAATTGTTTACCTTGACCCATGGAAGTTCTTCTGAGCGCGCGCAAGGGAAGACTTTTTTCGCGCGCTCGAATCTTAGTCAAGGCCTCGCAGGCTGTCAATAATTTCTGATTCCGGATAATGGCCTAATTTGGATCGGCATCGTGCTGATATTGATAACGCTCCTGAAATCCCCCGTTATCGCGAGCCCTCGACACCCACCCAAAACCGAATACTTGCCTCTTGCCCGTGTAATCGGTAAAGCGAATGTGACCATCAACATAGATATTTTTTTTGCCAGCGTCGAATTCTTTGAAAACATCTCTAGTAACGTTCAGGATTGCTGGTGCAGTAATCAGCCGCTCCGCGCCTGCGGCCATGAAAGACATTCCGCTTTCGCTAGGCGTAGTAATCGGATCGTCTGGGTTGAAAGGATCTGGAGGGGGTTCTACCAACCCAACTCGAATGAGCCGCTCAATATCCCTTGCTGGAGTCCGCCCGCCATTAACGAGCATAGCCTTGATTTCAATTTGGTTGTTAACAATCGGATTGACTATGCCGATGCTCTTAAAGCCCAGATAGGCACGCTCCGCAATTGCCGCAGCTTCGATTTGTCGCGCCATCAATTCTCGTTGCTGGCCATAGCTTACGGCTTGCGAAATAATTACCAACAACGCAGCGAAGCTAAAGACCGCTTCAGTAAAGAACTTAATGCTGGCGGAATGCTCATCGACGAAATAACGAGCAACGAGGCCAACCACAACAATAAAAACAACAACGCCCAAGATAACTATGCCCCGCAACTCCGCTCTGCTAAGAGTGATTTCTGGGCGTTTCCGCTTATCGTTTTGGCTTACAGCGGCGGACTTGGGTTGGCTGGATACGGTTTGCATGGTAGTCATTCAAGCTATGGATTTCAAATTAGGTCACTACCTGATTTCGTAATGTGATCAGCATTCAAGCAGCAAAGCGTAGTCAGTACCACCCGCGTGAGCGGGTGGATCCTACATTCTAGTCTGGACGCGATAGCCTCCGCCTCTCTTGCTTGCGTCTTGGACCCACCCGCTTACGCGGGTGGTACTGCCCGCATGCCGAGGTCTAGCTCTGATACTTCGGCCTCTTGCCGTAGCTCTTCACCAGTAAGCTTCGGGATTCGAAAGCAGATCTTCCAATCGACTCAGATAACGACCCACCGTAAAACCATCCATCAACGCGTGGTGAACCTCGACGGAGACAGGTAGCAGGATCCGCTGATCCTCCTGGACAAACTTTCCGAAGGCGATCTTGGGTATGGAATCTTCCGTGTTCCAATTCCGCGCGTGGGAGAAACTGGTGAACGAAATCCAAGGCAACACGGTAAAGTGGATTCTGCCATCGTCGTCGTTGCGCGGAAGGAAAGCTCCGTCGCCGGTTCGCGCCTCTTCGATTGCGCGTCCTGCCTCGCTGATAAATTTTCCAAAGTCTTCGACATAATCAAAGTACGCCAAAGTAAACGCTTCGTTCGGTAGAAACACCGTGGTGCCGCCGTGAATTACGTCATGCACAAAGACCTTGCCGTCTCGCAGGCGATAACGAAATGGTTCGATTTCGTTTGCGACGCGCAAGGCAAAATAGTGATATGCCATCGACACGCTAACGCCGTCACGCTCCCGCAGCAGTTCGACCAGTTTGGAAACGTCGACTCGGGTGCAGATATTGAAGTAAGGCTTGTCAAAACCGCGGAAAAATTCAAATACTTCGCGGCGCGGCCAGGTTGCGATATCCAGGTAATGTGCCATGGCGGAGAACGTATTGGCTGAGCAGGTTAGCACAGCGGGCAACGGTTGAAGCAAAGGAAAGCGCGAAAGGCGCGAATGATATCCGCTGAGTTTTTTTCCCTTCGCCCTTTTGGGAGAAGGGCCGGGGATGAGGGCTTGGCGGGAGGAACTCTTTGTCTTATTTGTGCTCCCTGGGCGGCGCGTGGCATCAACGACAAAAGCATTTATCGGGGTTGACTCGCCAGTAAACCCTCACCCCAACCCTCTCCCAGTGGGAGAGGGAGATTAGGAGTTCTCCAACTTGAACGTCGTGTCGCTGTTCCGCTCCCCCCGCGGTTCCCTACCAGCCCCTGGCGTTTTGAGGCTCTCAGAGAGCGGTATTAAATGTTGGTCACTTCGTAATAGTATTGCGACATCGTGGTGGTTTGATCTGTAAGCAGAATCTAAAGGAGGCGTGGGCAAATGATCTATCGAACACTCGGCAGCACGGGCGAGAGGGTCTCGGCTATTGGCGTGGGCGGCTGGCATCTTGGATTAAGCAAGGTCGATGAAGAGTTGGCGATTCGCATTGTGCGCTCAGCCATCGATCGGGGCATAAACTTTCTGGATAACTGCTGGGATTATAACGAGGGCGCCAGTGAGACTCGCATGGGTAAAGCTCTGCGTGACGGGTATCGGGCGAAAGCCTTTGTGATGACGAAGATCGACGGCCGTACGAAGAAGGAAGCGATGAAGCAACTTGATGAGTCGCTCGAACGCCTTGAGGTCGACTGCATCGACCTGGTTCAGCATCATGAGATTATTCGCTTTGAAGATCCGCATCGCATCTTTGCCGAAGACGGAGCAAACGCCGCCCTTGTCGAAGCGCGCCAGGCCGGCAAATTGCGGTATATAGGATTCACCGGTCATAAAGATCCGCGGGTGCATCTTTACATGCTGGAAGTGGCCGAGCAGAAGGGATTCAAGTTCGACTCGGTCCAGATGCCGCTCAATTTGATGGACGCGCATTACCGCAGCTTCGCACGAGATGTGGTCCCGGAACTGGTCAAACAAAATATCGGAGTCCTGGGAATGAAGAGCATGGCCAACGGCATCCTGCTCAAGTCGAACACTGTGACTCCGATTGAATGCCTGCACTACGTGCTTAATCTGCCGACGTCCGTCGTCATCACCGGGATAGATAGCATGGAGATTCTTGATCAGGCATTCGAGGCAGTGCGCACATTTCAACCGCTCAACAAAGAACAACTCGATGCGTTGTTGGCGAAGACATCAGCGACTGCATTGACCGGCCGCTTCGAGCCGTTCAAAACTACCTCGATCTTTGATGGCACGGCACAGCATCCGGAATGGATGGGAGACGAACCGCCGGAAGTTCAGCAGCTCGTGCAAGCGTGAAATTGCGGATAGTGCCCGTTAGGGTGTTGCTGAGCATCGTCCGGTGGAAAGCGGTAAGCAAATCCCTCTTCAAGTTCCTTTGATTCCAGAGCAGCGCCCCGCACCTTTTGCAAGAGGTTGCTCCTTCGTTCTTGAAGTTCAGGAGTTGTCAGGCTGCAGGCTAGGGTAAGTCGTTCATTGGTTCTGTCGCGCCAGGTTTCCCTTCCGGGCCTTGCCCAAAAAGTCGATTCTGGATGCATGAGGCCGGTCAATGCTGGGAACGCGGACGTCTCGTCCGCATCCGGTCCGAGGCCATTGTTCCCGACGTTGAAGGCAATCAGCCTTTTTCCGCGCTTCGCGCTCAGTACGGACGGGATGTCCGCGTTCCCAGGAATCGTTGACCCACTTCTGGGCAAAGCTGTCTTCAGTGCTTCTTAGTGGAGAGGAAAGATGCCCTCCCTCACGGTCGGGCTTCTGACACCAGCGCAATTGCGCCTTTTACTTTGGTTTCGATCAAATCTCGCACGGCGCGAAAATCTTCGGGCGGCATTGCTTTAGGATCCGGGATGTTCCAATCCTCTCGCTGTTTAGCGCGCACGAACGGGCAGGCATCGCCACAACCCATCGTCGCTACGAAATCGAATTCGATGTCGGGAATTTCAGACAAGGATTTTGACTGATGGCGAGAGAGGTCATAGCCAATTTCCTTCATCGACGCGATCGCTTTGGGATTGATCGTTCCCGATGGGCGCGAGCCCGCACTATAAGCTTCAATTCGGTCGCCTCCATGAATGCGCGCAAAGGCCTCAGCCATCTGGCTGCGGTTGGAATTTTCGACACAGACAAATAGAAAACGCTTTGGCGGTGACGAATCATTCATGTTTGTTTTTCGCCCTGTGTGGCAGCATTACTGCATTAGCATTGTTCGGGAGCGAAGGCGCCAGCCAGCGGAATAATAACGTGGCGGCCGCAGCGCCAAAAAGTTGCGCGATTATGAATCCAGGCGCATCAATGGGTCGAATACCTGCGAAGGTGTCGCTCGCAGCGCGCGCCAGCGTCACCGCGGGATTGGCGAATGAAGTCGATGAAGTGAACCAGTAGGCAGCCGAGATGTACGCGGCCACTGCGAACGGAACCATCGCAGACCGAAACCGCACACATCCCCAGATAACCGAGACCAGTCCGAACGTGGCGATGAACTCGCTAAACATTTGCCGAGTCCCGGACCGCGCGTGACGCGAAGCGAAGAACAACGGCAATCCGAACATGAGGTGGGCGATCGCGACCCCGAGAAACGCGCCGAATATTTGCGCCGCAATGTACACCGGTACTTCGGGCCATGCCAACCCCCCTTGCGACGCATCGGCCAGCGTAACGGCAGGATTGAGGTGCGCCCCTGAGATGGGACCGAACGTCAGAATCAGGGCCACCAATGCCGCGCCGGTAGCGAGCGTATTGGCGAGCAATGCGATACCCGAATTTCCCCCCGCCAGACGCTCACCCATAATGCCCGAACCAATGACGGCGGCCAATAACATAGCCGTTCCGATCAACTCAGCCGTGACCCGTCGGGATAGAGTCATTCCGCGGCGAATCTTAACACGGCGAAGTTAAGGGCGTATGAATAACCCCTCATCGCTCCCGGCGCCTGCTTGGACGCTCAGCTAAGTCAACCATTCAATCGCACACTGCGGAACTGCTTTACCAGTTTTCACTCTCATAACAGGACTGCTCGACGGGGCGGTTAGCGCGGGCGCGCATGAAGAGAAGGGTAAAGAGCAGCGCTACTTTCCAGTAAGGTCGCGCTTCGCGGCCGCTCCAACGTAACGCTGTTCGTAGACCGCGCGCGTTCAGCCGCTCTAAAGTTAACCTCAATTTAACGTCAAGTTCACTTACCTGTAACTCGTTCAAGGTAGCCTCTCCTCTCACACTAATCTAGTCCGAGGTTCAATAGCGTCGAGAGGTTGCCAATACCAAGTCTTAAGCTGCGCGTGTATCACAAGATCCATGCTTCCTGAACCAAAGCCAGTCGTAAATTAAAAGCCTTCGAAAACGAAAACTAAGGAGAATTCCATGTTGTATCAAACACCGCGCGCCGGTTTTCTGAAATATATTCCATCGGTTCTGTCGGCCTTGCTGCTTGTATCTGCTGCCGCGTTCGCGCAAAGCGACACCGGCAGTCTCGCCGGCACGGTGAAAGATCAAAATGCCGCTATCGTTCCGGGCGCGACCGTGACCGCAAAGAATCAACGAACAGGGGACGAGCGGACGGCAACGACCAACGCTGATGGGACTTTTTCAATTCCTGCTTTAAAAGCATCAGTGTACACGGTGACTGCGACAAACACGGGTTTGGGGGCTACTGTGAAGGACGTGGAGGTTAATGTAGGTCGACAAACAAATCTCAACATCGGAATGCAGCTGGCAGACCTCACTGCGGCCACGGTCAACATTGTTTCCAGTGGAGAGGCCACCGTAGCGACGGGTTCAGCCGCCATGGGAGCCAATGTGAATCCGCGTGAAGTCCAGGGATTGCCGATTAATGGACGTCAACTCTCTCAGCTCTATCTGCAGGCGCCCGGTTCGGTCAACAGCGGTTCCGGCACGTACGGTGATATTCGCTTTTCGGGCCGAGCGGTTGAGCAAAATGAAATTCGGTATGACGGAATTGAAGGTACGGCAATAATCGATACTTCCCCGGGTAATCTGAACGGCGAAATACCGACGCCTTTCCGGCTCCAGTCTTCGCTGGAGAATGTTCAGGAGTTCCGCGTCGATTCAAATAATTATCCGGCGGAGTTTGGCACCGGCACCGGCGGACAAATCAGTGTGGTCACAAAATCCGGCGGAAACAAGTTCCACGGTTCGGCTTTCGAGTATCTGCGAAACGACAAACTTGACGCAGCCAACTTCTTTGACAACATCATCGGCCAAAAGAGCAAGTTAAGACTGAACCAATTCGGCGGCTCTATCGGCGGCCCAATTAAGGCAGACAAGGCTTTCTTTTTCTTTTCTTATGAAGGTTACAAGCTGCGCGGCGGCATTAATGCTATCGAAGCCGTCCCTGGATTGGCGTCACGCATCTGCGCTCCACCACTGGGCACGGGCGCAGTGGCCTGCAATGCCACCACAGCGGCCTTGATACCGGCGTTTCGCGGACCTGGAGCCGTGACGCTGCGGACCGGGCCCGATCTCTTCGATACCGTTCAGCTTCAAGCCAACAACGTTGTCGACGAGAGCTCGGTGGCGCTCCGAGTGGATTATAAACTCAACCAGAAGCACTCAACGTACTTCAGGTTCTTTCGCGACCAGGCTTCTAACCTTCAACCCGATGGAGTGACCGGCCGGAATATTGTTATCCGCCAGATACCTCAAAATGGAGTTGTTGCCTTACAGTCTGTGTTGACTTCTAGTCTGCTTAATGAGTTTAAGTTTGGTTACAACGGCGCGTACTCGCGCATCATTGGCCAGGCGCCGACTGTAAACGGGATCGATCTTTCGAATCTGTCATTCAACATTGCAGGCAGCGTGGCCGGTTTTGCTTTGCCCGGGCAGGGCTCGAACGCTGGAGTTGCAGTCCCCGGTGGTTTGATCCGCGCAAACAGCGCACAGAACGGTCGCGGCCAGCCGTACACGCCTTACTCGCTGTCGTTCATTGATAATCTTAACTGGACACATGGTAATCACGCGCTCAAGTTCGGCGCCGAGCTTCGCGCGGTGCGGATGTATACGGATAGACAGGGTGGCATCACCTACACCTTCTCGAGCATTGGCAGCTTCCTGGCGAACTCGCTTCAGTCTACGCAGTTCCTCGGCGATTTGTCTGCGCCGTCGCCGTTCTTCAACAACTCGACCGGACAGGCCTATGCCAAACAGAACTATTACATCGGATACGCCCAGGACGAGTGGAAGATCAAACCGAATCTGACCTTGTCCTATGGCTTGCGCTACGAGTATTACGCGCCATTGAAAGAGGCCAATAATCGGCAGATCTACTTCGACATCAACACGGGAGTTTTGCGTGATTCGAGTGGCGACCCTTACCACACAAAGAAGAACAATTTCGGGCCACGAATCGCCATGACCTGGTCGCCGAATCCTGCCGGCACGGGATTTTTTAGCGCCGGCCGCACAGTTTTGCGCGGTGGCTTCGGCATGTATTACGGGCCGGGCCAGACCGAGGATCAAATCCAACCGATCGAATCTAATCGCATATCCTCGACTTTGAGTGGTGGAACCTATCCGCAGGACCCGAGCGTAATCGCCGCCGCCTTCATCACGAACCCGAACAATCGACAATATCAGCCGCGAGCCTATGCGCCGGAATACACAATCCCGGAAAAGATTTACCAGTATGGTGTATCAGTGCAGCAGGAGCTTCCTTACAAGGTCGTATTTACCGCCGGCTTTGTAGGATCGCAAGGACGCAATCTATTTCTGCGCAGCATTGCAAACCGAATTCTGCCAGGGCAGACGACCATTGTTGATGGTACTACGTTGCCAACCACCTTTGGCATCGTCAACCGCACCACCGCCGGAGGCCAGGTGATCGCGGTCAACACTATTCGGGAATTCTCGATTGTGTCGGGCACCTCCTCGGTGCTGAACCCATACGCTGAAATTGACGACAATACGAGTGGTGGCCATGACAGTTACAAGGCCCTGCAGCTATCTCTGGGTCGTCGGTTTAACACCGGCGTGACCCTCAATTCGCAGTACACGTGGTCGCGCTCGTTTGGAAATACTTCAGGCTCTAACGAAGCTCGCACGGCAGCCAACAATGCACGCGCGCTTAATGATTTTAACTACGACGAGGGATACAACAACTTCGATGTGCGGCATACCTTCAACCTGAGCGCGCTTTACGATCTACCGTTCGGCAAAGGTAAGAAGTACGACTTCAGCGGCATCGGCAATGCCATCCTTGGTAACTGGCAGATCGGCACTATCGTGAATGCCCGCTCGGGCCTGCCGCTTGAGATTGGTATCGTCCGTCCCGACGTAGCGATTCAGTGTGTGAACTCGGCAGGTTGTGGAGGACTTCCTAACGGATTTGTTGCCCAACTACCGGGGGCAATTAATGGGGCAAATCCACTGCCGGCGGGTTTCATCGCCGTCGTGAACACGCCCAGCGGCGGCGCCTCGCGCAATGTTCGACGACCGGATCTGATCGCGGGAGTTAATCCATATTTGACGAACGATCGACTGATTCTGAATCCCGCCGCGTTCACGACGCCGGCGCCTGGAACATTCGGCAACGTACCGCGGAATTTCCTGCGCGGACCTAACTTTCAACAGTTTGATCTGGTCTTCAATAAGCGCTTCAAGTTTTCCGAGAGTACGAATCTGGAGTTCAGAACTGAAATCTTCAATATCTTCAATAGGGCGAATTTTGATATCCCGGGCTCGCGATTGAATCTGGCACTGCCGACAGTGAGCTGCGCCGGCGGAGTTTGCACCGCTAGCGGCACGAATATTCAGCCGGGCCAGGCGTATACGCAGGGGGCAGCGGGCGGCACGTTTGGACTGCTCCGTCAGACGGTAGTCCGCGATGTGGGCCTGGGCACCAGCCGTCAAATTCAGTTCGCCCTTCGGCTAAACTTTTAGTGAACGTGGCCGGCAACGCCATGGGGCCGCGACTGTCGAGCCATCAGCTTTCTGGCTCCTCAGTCGCGGTTTAGTTTTCTCCGCGCTGGCCTTAGTTGATTCTTGGCTAATGCCGAATCTGACAGGGCGGGTTTTTCAAGTCTGAGGAGAGTTTGCGCGTGCGACTATTTGGTATCGGATTGATGCCGGCAAAAGAAGATTACCTGGCTTCGCTCGGCCAGATGACTACTCTAGTCGGCGAGGCTGCCCATACGTTGGTCGAAATGTTTGGCGACGAGTGTGGCGAAGGAGATCGATATGCGGCCCATATCAAAACGATTGAGCACGCCTGTGACGAAGTCACTCACAGCATATCGACGCGGCTGAGCCGGTCTTTTATTACTGCGATTGATCGCGAAGACATCCACGCTCTCTCTACCGCTCTGGATGATATCGTTGATTTCATTGAAGCGATTGCCAGCGCCGTGGTAATGTACGGCGTCCAGGAATACACGCCATTCATGCGCATGTTTGCCGGAGTCATCCAGCAAATGTCTGCGGAGCTTGATCTGCTCGTGCCGACCCTCGATCGACCGAAGGATTTAGGGCCACAGCTGCTGAAATTGCACGAGTTCGAAAGAGAAGGCGATGAGATCTATCGGGCCGGGATGGCCGAGCTTTTCAGGGGCACTCAGGAAGTGCCAACCGTCATTATCTTGAAGGATCTTTACGAGAATCTCGAAGCCACAGTCGATCGTTGCCAACACGTTGGCGACCTGGTCGAGCGAATTGTGATCAAGAATACCTGAAGGACGCTTCGCCCAATCAAATCATGCCTGAGATCAATGCGACGGTCGTTCTCGTCTTTCTTATCGTTCTGGTCGCGCTCGTTTTTGACTTTACCAATGGCTTTCACGACGCGGCCAACTCGATCGCTACGGTAGTTTCGACGCGAGTGCTCTCGCCGCGTTATGCCGTGATATGGGCGGCGACTTTCAACTTCATAGCCTTCGCGGTCTTTGGTACGCGCGTCGCGAAAACCATTGGCGGAGACTTGGTGCGAATTGATCTGATTCAGCAGGATCTGCGCCTTTATGTTTTGTGCGCGGGATTGATGGGAGCGATAATTTGGAACCTGATCACCTGGTATCTGGGGTTGCCGACTTCCAGCTCGCACGCCCTGGTCGGCGGTTATGCGGGCGCGGCGGTTGCCGCTTACCACGGCATCAGTGGTTTGTTGAAACCCGAAGGCTGGATCAAGACGCTGATATTTATCGTGGCTTCGCCGGTGATCGGATTCATAATGGGATTCGCCCTGATGGTGGCAGTCTATTGGATTTTTCATCGGTGGACCCCGGCTCAGGTGGACAAGACCTTCCGTCGCGGGCAACTGCTATCCGCCGCAGCGTATTCCCTGGGCCATGGCGGCAACGACGCGCAAAAGACCATGGGCATCATCACCGCGGTGCTGGCCACTGGAGGTATGTTCGGTTTGCACATGGGAGAGAGAGGATCCTTGCCGGATATTCCGATCTACGTAGTCCTGATTGCGCATGCAGCTATCGCGCTGGGCACTCTTTCAGGCGGTTGGCGTATTGTCCACACGATGGGTTCAAAGATTACCAAGCTAAGGCCAGTGGGAGGCTTCTGCGCCGAGACGGCGGGGGCGATAACGCTTTTTGGCGCCACGGCGGCCGGAATTCCCGTGTCGACGACGCATACCATCACGGGCGCGATTGCCGGCGTAGGTTCGACGACACGGCTGTCAGCGGTCAAGTGGCGCGTGGCTGGGCGAATCGTGTGGGCCTGGATATTGACTATTCCGGCGGCTGCCGTGTTCGCGGCTTTGTCATTTTTCATTATCCGGTTGATAGCGGGCATCGTTGGCCTGGCCAGCTGAACGACCAAACACACAGGATCGAATATTCGTTTTTGATTTCCTCATTAACTGCCTGAGCGTTCAGGGCCATGCCGAAATCCGCCTTAATTATCGAAGACGATCCGGATATCGCTGAGAGCGTGAAATACAATCTCGAGTCGGCTGGCTTCACCGCGATTGTCGCGGCGACCGGCGAGCTGGGATTGAAACTCGCTCTTGATGCCCAAAACCCTCCGCTGGTGATAGTCCTCGACCTCATGTTGCCCGGAATGAACGGTATGGAATTGTGTCGCCGGTTGCGGAGGGAAAACCAGACGCGGCGTATTCCGATTATCATGCTGACGGCAAAGACGTCAGAGGCCGACCGCATCGCCGGTCTGGACATGGGGGCGGATGACTATCTTGCCAAACCATTTTCAGTGCGAGAGCTCCTGGCGCGCGTGCGAGCGGTGCTGCGAAGAGTTGATGACGAACCGGGCGAATGCTACGAGGATGGCCGTCTCACAATTGATTTCGGCGATGTCCGCGCGGCCTGCGACGGCGCCAACGTGAAACTGACAAACAAAGAGTTCCAGTTGCTTTCCGTCCTGGCGAAAAAACGGGGCCGCGTAGTCAATCGCCAACAACTTCTCGATCAGGTCTGGGGCTACAGTTATTACGGCGATGCGCGAACGCTGGACGTCCATATCCGTCGACTCCGTCAAAAACTGGGCGCCTGCGGCGACTGCATCGAAACCGTCGTCGGCGTGGGCTACCGTTTCGTAGGTTGCGCAACGGAGGCGGCAAGCGCTGCCAGCGCGGATGATTAACTATCGACTTCTTGTTGGCTTCTTTGCGGCTGCGTTCGCAGCTCTGGTGGTTCTCATCGTCTATTTTTCAGGTTTTCCCCACTGGCTAATTCTCTCGGTGCTGACTCTGCTACTTGGGCTGTGTCTTGGTCTGCTGTTGAGAGGGAA
>JAWWPL010000317.1:0-9106 GCA_033850605.1 Blastocatellia bacterium
GGAGCGTACTGTCATGTCGCTCATAAAGGGGCTATTCGATCAAACATAGCCGGTCTTCAATAAACATTTCGCGGCTAACGGCGCTCCGACCTATCACGTTGTTCATTACTGAAACACTCAACTCGTATTCCCGGGCAGCACAAATTATCGCCCGCGGCGGTGTGATCGCTTTTCGCACTGACACCTTCTATGGTCTTGGCGCCGATCCCTTCAATCGTGACGCTGTTCAAAGAATCAAGCAACTGAAGGGCAGAGAAGAGCGCCAGCCCATTCTGATCGTTCTCAGCGAGCGCGCAGCAGTCAAGCGCTTTGTGGCTGAACCCTCGCGGGCCTTCCAGCTTTTAGCCGATCGGTTTTGGCCGGGTCCGTTGACCTTGATCGGCGACGCTGTAGCCGAGATTCCAGAGGAAGTCACGGCCGGGACGAAAACTATTGGCGTGCGCTTGCCCGACGATGATAGAGTGCGAGCGCTGGTGCAGGCCTGCGGCGGCGCCTTGACAGCCACGAGCGCGAATCCTTCGCATGAGGAGCCAGCCAGGACTGCGCCGCAGGTTTTCAGTTACTTTGATAACGGGATCGATCTGATTGTTGATGACGGCGACGCGGTGACTGATCTCCCGTCAACAGTCGTAGATGCCTGCGGTGTCGCGCCACGGCTGATTCGGGAAGGCGCGATCAACTGGTCGACGATCCGGGCCGAGCTGAGCAAACCCCACGTCAGGCGAACCTGAAACGCTTAATGGGATCCATCGAGCAACGAAGATATCCGCGCGCCACCGTTGATTTCTTTGCCGATTGGGGCTGGGGACCAGAATGTGAGTATTTACGACAAGATCACCATTCTTAGCATCAGCGGATGTTTCCTGGCGACCAGGCGTGAACTCAGTGCGGGAGATGAGATCTATATCAGATGGACCGGCGATCGCCTGGGCATGATCAGCCTGAAGGGCGCCGTCCGATATCAACTACGCGTCATCGAGAGCGCGCCTATCGGAGCCGGGGTTGAGTTCCTCGATGTCTCGGCTCAAAGCCAAAAGAAACTCCAAGCCATACTAAGTCAGTACGGATAATTGATCTCAGCAGAGGCCAATCGAGACCGTTGGTTTGGTTTCGCGCTTCTTCGGCTTGCAAAAGGACGATCCACGAAAACACACGAATAAAACTAAATACCATTCGTGTGTTTTCGTGGATCGTTTTTCTTGGCGTCTTTCAACACCACCAACACAACGCGCCGGCAAAGATGCCGGCGTACCGCAGGCAGGATGCCTGCGCTCCAACTATTTCGTGATGGTCATGTCCTTTACGAATCCCCAATCACCGCTGGCATTGACGTGAATATTGCCGACGTTCTTTTTGGCAATCACCATGTTCGCCTGATACCACAAGGGAAACACCGGCACATCGCGACTGATGATCTCCTGAGCTTTCGCATATAGGGGCGCGGCTTTCGCGTGATCATAGGTGTTGGCGGCTTCATCAAGAATCTTGTCCAGCTCTGGATTACTATAGCGGCTGCGGTTTAGGCCCCTTGTCGGCGTTGCAATCTCAGAAGTAGCGAATAAGTCGTGATAGAAGATCGGATCCTGATTGCCGCCGACCCACTGACTGTAGTTCACCTGGAACTGACCGTTTTGAACCTGCTGGCGCATGGTGTTGAACTCGGATGTTTCAATCGCTACCGGAATACCGACGTTCTTTAGATAGTTTTGAATCACTCCCGAGTACTGACGCGCGGACGCGCTACTGCCCGAAATACGAAATAGGAGAGGCTTTGCCCAGCGCATCTGTGGACCGTCGCCGTCGGGATCACGAAAGCCTGCCTCGTCGAGCAACTGCTTAGCCTTGTTTGGATCAAATTGATAACTCGGCGGTTTCGCGTACGCCCATGATGCTTCCGGCAGAATAGTATGAGCAATCGCTCCCTGATTCAGAACCAGATCGCGAATGATGCTCTCGCGATCAATCGCGTAGGCGATAGCCTGCCGTACCTTGACGATATTGAGTGGAGGCTCGGTTGTGTTAAAGGTGAGCAAATTCAAATTCGAGCCCTCAAACTGTTGCACGGCCAGATTAGGATCCTGGCCCAACGCTTTTATGGCGTCAGGGGACAGGCTGGTCGCCAACGGCGCTATATCGATGCGCCCGCTTTGCAGTTCCGCCTGCATCGAGTTCGATTCGCTGATAACGCGGACGCGAAGCGCTGGGATTTTGGGCGGGCCATCCCAATAGGCTTGATTGGCTTCAAGGTCGACCACCTGCTGTACCTGATCGTAGCTCTTGAACTTAAAAGGTCCGGTTCCCAGCGGGTGCGTTGCTTGCTCTGGCAACTTCCCATTTTTGATGTCCAGCTCGTAAGTCCCTTTCGGAATCATTGGGATGGGCACCAGGTTGGGCAGTAAGCCGGTCCATTGCTTGTTAAGCCGAATGATCAGGGTGTGCGCATCCGGGGCTTCGACGCTTTTGACATAGGCAGTCTTGTTCGCGCCAGAGCCCTCAAAAAAACTGGCCGCCTTGGCAAATGTTGAGGCCAGGACCGTGTCGAGTGTGTACTTCGCATCGGCCGAAGTGAATGGACGCCCATCGTGAAAAGTGACGCCATCCCGCAAGGTGAACGTGAAGACCAGACCATCGTCGGAACGCTGAATGTTCGACGCCAGCTCGGGAACGTAGTCAAACTTATCGTCCTTCTTCACCAGCGAATTGAACATTAGCGTGCGCACACGTTCGCTGGCCGCGTCAACAGACGGCGAACCGATGGGATCGATCGTTTTGATATTGTCTGAGAGCGCGACCACAAAGACATTGCTTTTGGGACGCCGGCAGGCTGAAGGCAAAATAATGGCAGTCAAGATCAACAGGCCCAAACCTAAACACTTCAGTAGGTGCGTGCGTGACGAGCGAGGTGCCCGTGCTGCCAGCTTATTGCGCATTCGATTCTCCTGGATAGCGATATTCAAGCGTCGCATTCAAGTGGCGGATTTCCTCTGCCAGCCGTTCGTACTTCTCCATATCCAGAGGAGGCGGTGGTTTCACTAAAGCTTTTGTCGCAGCGACGCGCTTGAGAGATGCCTGGATCCTTTTCTCGCTGACCGAGCCTTCTCGCGCAGCTTTTAGTAGCGCACGATATCCCCGCCGAATCGTTTCCGGCGTCGCGCAAATCAGCAGCATGTCTTCGCCGGCGAGAAACGCGCGCACTGCGGCGTCTTCGATCTCGGTATGTTTAGCGATTGCGCCCATCTCCAGGTCGTCGGTAACCACCAGGTGTTTGTATCCGAGTTCCTGGCGCAAAAGCTTGGTCACAATGCTGGGACTAATCGACGCCGGTTCGATTAAGCCGCCGGTGGTTCCTTTCTTGATGTCGATGTTTGGGAAGCCGCCGTGGCTCACCATCACCATTCGGACTCGGTCATCCGCGCGCTGAAACAGTTCGATGTAGGGCGCGAGATCCTGGGCCAGTAAATCATCGTGAGAAAGAGGTACCAACGGCATCTCGATATGCGAGTCAACTTCGCCGGCTCCAAGACCGGGAAAGTGTTTCAAACAACCGAGGCATCCGGTCGCCTGAAGACCGCGCATGTATACCGTCGTATAACCCAAAACTTCACCCGGCGAACGGCCGAACGAACGCGAGTAGAGACCGTTGGTGAGCTGGCTGCGCTCCTGGGTAATGATCGACATGACGGGAGCGAAGTTAACGTCAAGGCCGAGCATCCGCAGCACTTCGCCGGTCACGCGTCCCAGAGTTCGGGCGCCGGACAGATCACCGTGTTGGCGAATCGCACGCGCCGACGGCATGGGCGTAAAAATGTCTCGCATGCGATCGACGAGCCCACCCTCCTGATCAATGCCACACAATGGCGCTATCGGCAGCATGGCCCGCGCGCCGTCAAGCAGCTTTCGTACTTGATCGGTAGCTTCCACATTGCGCCCAAACAAGATGATGCCGCCGGGCTTGATCTCGTCGATCAATTCCCGGGCTACCTCATCGAGTTCCGGGCCAGGAAGGCCGATAAAAAAGAATTGTCCTATCTGCTGCTCGAGCGGCAGCGAGTAAAGTTGATCAGATGGCATGGATTATGATGGCTGGGTTTCTGAATGAAATCACAGCGCTAGCTTACGACACCAAACGATGCCTATACAACTTAAGGGGTTTGAAGTACTGCGGAGGTCAGGGAAGTCCACGGCCACACAACGCAGTCAAAGTCGCCCCAGTGAAAGTCAATGGCCCCAGCCTTGGGTCAGGCGAGCGTGTGTCAGAAGCCCGACCGTGAGGGAGGGCCACACTCGCTGTATCGACCACTTATTGACGATCGTAGCGAGCGTCGCCCTTGCTTGCGCGCGGGCTTCTGACACGCTGAACGTCGGACCTTTTGTGCTAAGCCCCCTCTGCACAGACTGGGCGAAAGTCGCCACCCGCATCGTCTGTTAGAATGTCTGGACGATGAAAGCGATGATTCTGGCAGCGGGATTTGGAGAACGGCTCTGGCCGCTAACCTGCGATCGCACCAAGCCCGCCCTGCCGGTTCTTGGCACACCGCTCGTCGGCTATGTGGCTGAGTACCTGGCGCGATATGGAATCAAGGATGTAATTGTGAATCTGCATCATCAGCCGGAATCGGTCCGTCGCGCGCTCGGTGATGGCAGCCAATTCGGTGTTAAATTGCAGTACGTGCACGAGCCCGTGATTCTGGGCACCAGCGGGGCTCTGGACAATGCGCGCGATCTTTTGGAAGACGACACTTTTGCAGTCGTAAATGGAAAGCTGATCACTGATCTGGATTTGAAAGCCGCTTTGCAGACTCACCGGCAACAGCAAGCGCTGGCTACTATGGTTCTGCTGCCCAACCCAAAGCACGAGCGCTTCAGCATCGTCGAAACCCGCGATGGTTTGGTCAGTAAGTTTGCCGGCATGCCCCAGCCGTCTACGACTGATAGGGAGCCGCCGTTGATGTTCACGGGGATACATATTCTTGAGCCGCGGATTTTTGAATACATTCCTCGGGCAAGGTTTTCGGATACGATAACCGACGTATATCTGCCCGCCATGGCGAAGGGTGAGCGAATCGCCGCGCACGTGACCGAGGGAACATGGTACGAATTGTCGACCCTTAGGCGTTATCTGGACATCAGCCTCGCGCTTTTGCGCCGGCGAGGTGAAGACGTCTATGCAGGACGGAATCTATCGATCGATAAGGGGGCAGAAGTGCACGACGCGGTCTTGTGGAATAACGTGACCGTGGAAAAGGGAGCGCAGGTTCGACGTGCGGTGTTAGGTGACGGTGTGCGCATTTCAGGCAATGAGTTGGTGGAAGATGCTGTGGTGGTGCGGGCTGAACTCGTTGCCGGGATCACCCCTCCGGCAAAGGCGCTGACCGGCCACATTTCTGGAGGTAACTTTGTTGTCTCATTATCGCAGTGATAAGATCCGCTGATTCAGACGTTAGCCGCCAGCCGCTGCTGGCAGAAAATTGAATCGTTAGATTACTTTTCAGACAAGTCGCTTTGCATGAGTTCAGCAATCCAAACCAGCCCAAATGCGTTCACCACGAAGAGTCGCGACCGACTGGCGAGCTACGTGGCGAAACGCCAGGGTAACGGTAAATCAGAAATTGTCGCGCTGACCCCGGATGCTTCGACGCGCGAATACTTTCGCATTCCCTGGGATCAGGGAACCGCGGTGGCCGCAGTCTATCCGGAACCTTTCGATCCGGAAGTTCATCCGTACCTGGACGTGACCAGGCTTTTCTTGGAATGCCGGCTGCCCGTGCCGCTGGTTCACGATGTTGATGGTGCGATGGGAATCATCGTGCAGGAGGACCTCGGCGACCGTCAGTTGTGTCAGGTTTTTGAAACGGCTACCGATGAAGAGTCTGAATCTTTGATTGAACAGGCGATCGAGATCATCGCGCGCATCCAGACGGCCACGCCCAGGGCTTTCGAGCGCGATTCAATCGCGAGCCGTCTCGCTTTTGACGAAGCCAAGCTGGCGTGGGAGTTGAATTTCTTCGTCGAGCATTACTTTGGCAGCCTGCGCGGTGAAACCTTGCGGCATGGGCAGGCAGCGGAATTGAAGGCCGAACTGAACGACGTCGCGGCTGAGTTATCGGCCTGCCGGCGCGTGCTTTGCCATCGCGACTATCACTCGGCAAATCTGCTGGTCGACCGGCGCGGGCAGATACGGATCGTGGATCACCAGGACGCCCGGATGGGGCCGGCCAGTTATGATTTGGTATCACTGTTGATGGACCGGCAACCCTGCCCGCCTTCGCTGGGCGAAGTTCGCGGGCATCGCTTGTTCTTTCTGGAGGAGCGACGTCGTCACAATCTGGATCCAATTGATCCTGATGACTTCGCGAAAGAGTTTCGGCTGATGACAATACAGCGCGGCTTAAAAGCGATCGGAACTTTCTCTTTTCAGACAGCGGTTTGTGGTCGGGGCGCGTTATACGAGAAACATATTCAGCCAACTTTTCAGATTGTTCTGCAGGCCGCTGACTGGCTCGATCGCTTTCCCGTGTTGCGGCAAATGATTAACGAGAGACTGAACGGGTGAGTGAGACCGGGGCATTAGCCCGACCGTCAGCGAGGGCTCACAATGGATCGATCCGAATCCTCCCTCACGGTCGGGCTAATGCCCCGCACGCTTAATCAATAATCAATACCTAAATGCAAACCTACATAAAAGATCTTTCGCAACACATTGGCGATGAAGTTACGCTTAAGGGTTGGCTCTACAACCTGCGCTCAAGCGGCAAACTGATGTTTCCGCAGATGCGAGATGGCACCGGCATCGTTCAGGGTGTCGTGGTTAAGAACTCAGTCCCACCTGAACTCTGGGACGCGCTAAAACCTTTGGGACAAGAGTCCGCGCTGATTGTCACCGGCCGCGTACGCGAAGATAGTCGCGCGCCGGGCGGAGTTGAAATCGACGTGACCGGCGCAGAAGTCATTCAGAACGCGCACGACTTTCCCATCACTCCGAAAGAACATGGCCCGGAGTTCCTGCTGGACAATCGTCATCTGTGGCTGCGCTCGAAGAAGCAACACGCCATTTTGAAAGTGCGGCATACGGTGGTGAAAGCCGTACGCGACTTTCTCGATAACGACGGGTTTACCCTATGCGATACGCCGATCTTTACACCGGCGGCTTGCGAAGGCACGACCACCTTGTTCGAAGTCGATTACTTTGGCGATGAGAAAGCTTACCTGACGCAATCAGGTCAGCTTTATAACGAAGCCACTGCCGCCGCCTTTGGCAAAGTCTATTCCTTTGGCCCAACGTTCCGCGCTGAAAAATCGAAGACTCGCAGACATCTGACCGAGTTCTGGATGGTCGAACCGGAGATGGCTTATGCGACACTTGATGACGCGATGGAGTTGGCGGAGAGATTTCTCTCTTATATAGCCGGCAGGGTCCTGGAGCAGCGTGGCGAGGAATTGAAGACGTTGGAGCGCGACACTTCGAAGCTGGAAGCAATCGTGCCGCCGTTCCCACGCCTGCACTATGACGACGCGGTGAAGATGCTGCACGAAGGGTTTGACAAGGGTGAGCTGGAAAACAAGTTCGAGTGGGGTGGCGACCTTGGCGCGCCGGACGAGAGTTATATTTCCAGCAAATACGATCAGCCGGTGATGGTTCATCATTACCCGGCGGCGGTCAAGGCTTTCTACATGAAGCGAGATCCCGACCGAGAAGAGATTGCTCTGGGAGTGGACGTGCTGGCGCCCGAAGGCTATGGCGAAGTAATTGGCGGCGGCGAGCGCTCAACCTCGCTTGAATTTCTCCAGCAACAAATCGCGGCGCACGGTCTGCCGCAGGAAGCCTTTGAATGGTATCTGGATCTGCGCCGCTATGGCAGCGTTCCCCACGCCGGCTTTGGCATGGGCGTCGAACGCTGCGTCGCCTGGATGTGCGGGATCGAACACGTACGCGAGACGATTCCTTTTCCGCGCATGCTTTATCGTCTGCGTCCCTAGTATCGTTTTGATGTCCTTCGCAGCCAGTTTAGTGTGATTTCATGGAATCGATCTTCGCTCGACAGAATGCGATCCACGAAATCACACTAATAGGTGCGAAAGGTTTTTCGTAACGCCCATATGAATACTCATCAGAGACGGGTCGCTCCCCTGTTCATTCTTTTTTTAGTGTTCTCTTGTGCGGGCGCAGCTGCGCCGCAGAAGGTCGCACTGGGAACCCCGGCGATCGTTTCGCAGGCTTCGGTGCGAAAGCATATGGAGGCCCTGGCGAGTGACGAAATGCGAGGGCGGGGGAGTGCGACCACGGATGAGCTGGCGGCGGCGAGATACATCGCGTCGCAGTTGAAGCGGCTAAGGATTGACGCGGCCGGCGACGACGGCGGTTATCTACAAACCGTCAAATTTACGAGGAGATCGCGGGGCGCGCCGAACTCGCCTCCGGTTGAGGGCACGACCACCAATGTCATCGGCATCTTGCGTGGTAGAGATCCAAAGTTGGCCAAAGAGACCGTGCTGATGTCAGCGCATCTCGATCATTTGGGCATCGGCAGAGAAGTAAACGGCGATAAGATTTACAACGGCGCGGATGATGATGCGTCCGGAGTGACTGCGGTGCTGGAGTTAGCCGAAGCGCTCGCCGCGGGTTCCAGGCCAAAGCGAACGGTCGTCTTTGCCTTGTTTGGCAGTGAAGAAATTGGCGGTTATGGCGCGCGTTACTTTCAGGAGCATCCTCCAGTCCCGATCGAGAGTTTCGTCGCTAATCTCGAATTTGAAATGATTGGCCGCCCGGACCCAGCAGTGGCGGCGCATACACTCTGGTTGACCGGATATGAGCGTTCGAATCTTGGAGCTGAATTGGCGGCCCACGGCGCGCGTCTGGTCGCCGACCCTCATCCCGATCAGCATTTCTTTCAACGTTCGGACAACTATGTCCTGGCTAGGAAGGGAATCATTGCGCACACCGTTTCAAGTTACGGTTTGCATAGTGATTATCATCAACCGAGCGACGACCTGGCACACATAGATTTCGCGCATATGACCGAAGCCATCGCATCGATGGTTGCGCCGGTCAGGTGGTTGGTCAATACGAGCTTCAAACCGGAGTGGAGCAAAGACGGGAAGCCTTAGA
>JAWWPL010000325.1:0-6848 GCA_033850605.1 Blastocatellia bacterium
AAGATCGGTTTTTTCGCCAGCATGCGTGCGCCATAGCGCAGGTCCTGTCGCAGTGTTTGCATCACATCACTCCCTTTCAGTGCCTCTGATCTCAAGGTATAGGGCCGATAGGTCCCACAGATCCTATTAAGCTGATCTACTCATACCGCAGAGCCACCAGCGGATCGACTTTCGTTGCCCGGCGCGCGGGAATGTAGCAAGCGAGCAGCGCCACCACGAGCAAAGCAAACGTCACGATCGAGAATGTCACTACGTCAGTCGGCGCGACTCCGACCAGCAGACTTGCCAGCAAACGCGTCAGAGCGTAAGCGCCGGCCAACCCGACGATCACACCAATCACAGCCAGCGACATTCCGTTTCTGACCACCAGTTTCAGAACATCCCTTACCCGCGCGCCCAAAGCCATGCGAATCCCAATCTCCTGCGTGCGTTGGGTTACCGCATAGGACATCACGCCATAGATTCCGATGGCCGCCAGCAACAGAGCCACGGCGGCAAAGATGCTCAGCATGACGGATGAAAAACTGTAAAGAGCCAGCGAGCCCGAGCGCACTTCGCGCATTGTCCGCACGTCGAAAACCGGCTGGTCCTTATCAAGGGTCGCAACTTCCTGCCGTATCGGTGCAGCCAGTATCAATGGGTCAACTTTGGTTTTGGCCACCAGGACCATCGAGTTCCACGAATCCTGAGCATGCGGCAGGTAGTAGTCTTCGGTGACCGGAAGACTCAACTCATGCTTCACGTCCTTCACGACACCAATGACTTGGATCCACGGATTCCTCTCGATCGGCCCGCTGAATCGCATCCTTTTGCCGATCGGATCCTGGTTGGGCCAATATTTTCTTGCGAGAGTCTCGTTGACGATGACAACTGGTGGCGCACCGGCTTTGTCCTGCTCGGTAAATCCGCGGCCTCTCAACACCGCAATTCCCATCGCCTGAAAGTAGTCAGGTGTGCAGACGCGATAGCGGCCGACGAACTCCTGCCCCGGCGGGGGTTCCGGCACGCCTTCTACGAGGAAAACATCAGACGAATTGCTACCGCCCAACGGCAGGTAATTAACGATCGCAGCTGATTCGACGCCTGGCAGTGCACGCACTCGACGAATCAACTCTGAATAGAAAGCCGCAGTTTGTGGTTCGTCCTTATATTTCGCCGCGGGCAGCACGAGGCTCATCGTCAGCAGATTGTCGGAATTAAAGCCTGCGTCCGTCTTTACCAACTGCAAAAAACTGCGGATCAAGAGTCCCGCGCTCACCAGCAGCATCAGCGAAAGCGCAACTTCAGCGACCACGAGTAGCCCGCGCAGTCGATGCGAACTTGACGTGGTTTGCCGACTTCCTTCTTTCAAGGCAGTGTTCAAATCCGGTTTCGAAAGTTGCCAGGCGGGCGCCAATCCAAACAGCACGCCACTCAAGACAGAGATGAGCATCGTGAAAGCCAGCACTGATAGATTGATTCCCAGATGGTTCCATCCGGGTGCGAAGCGCGCTGCCTCACCTGGATTCCCGGCACGAATGGCCTCAACTCCCCAATAAGCGATCAAGGTTCCGAGTGCGCCACCGGCAAGACCCAGCAGTACGCTCTCAGTCAGTAACTGCCGCACTATGCGAAAGCGGCTCGCTCCGAGTGCCGAGCGCAAGGCAATTTCTCGCTGACGTCCAGCGGCGCGAGCCAGCATCAGGTTGGCGACGTTCGCGCAACCGATCAGTAAGACGAAGCCGACCGCGGCCATCATTACCCAAAGCGCAGTCGCATACATGCGGACCGTATCGGCGAGGATGGGATAGACCACAATGCCGCGACCGGTATTTGTTTCGGGGAATTGGTGCTCGAGTTGAGTTGCGATCCTGTCGAGATCGACTTGCGCACTCTGAAGAGTGACGCCTGGTTTTAGCCTGCCAATCCCCAGATAACTATGATTTCCACGGCTGCGAGCCAACTCCGGAGTAATGGCGATGGGAGCATATATCTCAGCGCCCTTTGGATAATTGAAGTCCGGAGGCATTACTCCGATAACAGTTCGCGTAACGCCATTGGTCGAGATCGTCTTATCAACGATGTTCGGATCCGCACCGAAACGGCGCTGCCACAGGCTGTAAGTAAGGAGAGCCACGGCGTCTTTGCCCGGCTGGTTTTGATCCGCAGAAAAACCGCGACCTAGCAACGGCTTCACGCCCACGATCTCGAGAAAGTTCGTCGTTACCTGAAAGCCCTGAACACGCTCTGGCGAATCAGAGCCAGTCAGGTTGGTGCTCCACCAGCGATATAGTCCGAGCTGTTCAAATGAATTGCTCTGCGCAGACCAATCAAGATAGTTCGCCATCGCAACTTCGTTTCGCGCGACTCCGCGGCTGGGCAACTTGTCCCAGACGGCCACGATGCGCTCCTGATCCGGGAAGGGAAGCGGCTTAAGCAGAAGTGCATTGATCGTGCTAAAGATGGCACTGTTGGCCCCGACGCCAATCGCCAGGGTAAGCACGGCGATAATCGTCAGGGCCGGCCTGTTGAGCAGAGAGCGAGCAGAGAATTTCAGATCCCGGAGCAGTGAATCCATCGAAGGTTCTCCCAGCCGTGATTGAATTGAAACGGCACGCGCACATTGCGCGTGAAAACGTATCGGAACAGCGCTCGAGAACTTAAGTTGTGACGACCCAGCCATCTTCCAGCCGCACGATCCGGTTGCCGTAGGCGGCATTGGCCTCGGAGTGCGTAACCTGGACGATGGTTGATCCTTCGTCGTTTAGACGTTTGAACATTTCCATGATTTCTTTGCCCTGGCTCGAGTGGAGGTTGCCGGTCGGCTCGTCAGCGAGGATGATTCGGGGATTAGCCACAACTGCGCGCGCAATGCCCACGAGTTGCTGCTGGCCACCGGAGAGCTGGCTGGGAAACAGATCCTTTTTGCCTACGATTTGGAATCGATCGAGCGTGTCACAGACAATCGATTGCCGCGCTTTCTTATCCACGTCCCGATAGGAGAGTGGTAGTTCCAGATTCTCAAAAACCGTCTGGTCATCGAGCAGGTGATAGCTTTGAAAGACAAACCCGATATTTCGATTACGAAGCTCAGCGCGCTTTTTGGGATTGAGCTTGTGGACGGCGACGTCATCAAAATAATATTCCCCTCCCCACGACTGATCGTGCATTCCCAGGATATGCAGCAGGGTCGACTTGCCGGCGCCTGAAGGTCCCATGATGGAAACAAACTCGCCTTGCTCGATGTTCAAGTCGATGCGGCGCAAGACGTAGGTCTTGGTTACGCCGTGAGAAAAAGCCTTCTCAATGTTGCTGAGCCGGATCATGCGATATCTCCAAATCCGCTTTCTTTCAATTCACGTTTGGCGTCCTCGATCTCGCGCCGGTTCGCCCCTGATTCTTCTTCCACAATCAAACCGTCGAACATATGGACGATGCGATCGGCATGTTGGGCATAGCGCGGATCGTGGGTCACCATGCAGATTGTGGCCCCGCCCCGGTGAAGTTCGCGCAACAGCTCCATCACAGCTTCGCCGTTGGTCGAGTCCAGGTTTCCGGTGGGCTCATCAGCCAACAGGATGCTGGGCTGACCGCCGACGGCTCGCGCAACCGCAACTCTCTGTTGCTGACCGCCCGAAAGTTGACTGGGCAGATGCTTGGCGCGGTGAGCCATACCTACGCGCTCCAAAGCATCAGTCGCGCGTTGCTTGCGCTCGCTTGAGTTCATTCCCCGATAAGTCAGCGGCAGCTCGACGTTTTCATAGACGGTGAGGTCGCCGATGAGATTGAAGCTTTGAAAGATAAAGCCGACTTCTCGATTACGTATGCGTGCGCGTTCGGACAACGAAAGATTCTCAACCGGCTTTTCATTGAGCACGTACTCACCCTCGCTGGGTGTATCAAGCAAACCCAGAATCGATAACAGGGTGGACTTGCCGCAGCCCGACGGACCGGCAATCGAAAGGTATTCGCCCTTCTTAATATCCAGGTGAATACCCGAGAGGGCGTGCGTCTCGACTTCGTCGGTGTAGAAAACTTTCTTGACGTCAGCAAGGTGAATCAGGGGATCGGATGCACTCATTACAGGTCTCCTTAAGTTTCTTGTTGGCAAACCGCAGTTTGTCGTGATCTCACGAGCTGCGCTCGTGTCCTAATCAGGAAATGACGTTCGTCTGTCAAGGCTAACGAACACGAATCACTTTGTATGTGTCCAAAGTCGACGTGTCGGACAGCACCACCTGGTCGCCTTCCTTGAGTCCACTGAGGATCTCAACCGTGCTGACAGAGGTCCGGCCTAAAGCAACCTGAACCCGCGCCGCTTCCTGGCCGTCGGGAGTTAAACGAAACATCCCCACAGTCTGCTGTGATTGTCCAAACGCAGGACGCCCCACATACAAAACGTTATTAAGGCGTTCAAGTTCGATGGTCCCATCGACACTCAAATCCGGACGAGCGCTCCCCGGCAGGGGCCCAATCAGTTCAGCGTCAACCACAAAGGTGCCCTCACGGGCCGCCGGATCGATGCGGGAAACTCGACCCTGAATAATGCCGTTACGAGTGTCGACCGCCACAGGTTGGCCTACTCTGACATCCTTGATTTGTGTCTCAGCAATCTTCAATTCCGCCTTGAGCGAGGCGGGATCAGCAACTCGGGCGATATTGACTCCGGGCGCCACCTGCTGCCCTTCCTGGACTGCGACCACTTGCAGTACGCCATTGGTGCCGGAGCGCACTTTCAAAGCATCGACCTGATCTCGCTTGAGTTTTGAGAGCGCCCGCAGTTGTTGGAGCCTTGATTGCTGGGCGTTAATCTGCGCTTTCGTCGCTCTGCCGCTGATTGCCAGTCGTTGCTGTTCGACCTTAAGTCGGTTAGCGAGATCCTGCACCTTCACGCGAGAAATCTTCAGCAGCAAGTCTGCTACCAGCCCTTGTTTGGCCAGGACTTCGTCGGTGTCCAGTTGGATCTTTGCTTGGCTGTACTCCGCGTTGATGCTCGCAATTGCAGATTGCTGCGTCATCGTGTCACTTTCCAGGCGCACCCGCAGGCTCTCCAAATCAGCTTGTGCCGCCTGTAGTTGAAACTCGGCATCAACAGCCTGCTGCTCCAGCTGGGGATTGGAGAGTTCCACGATCACGGTACCGGCGCTTACCTCGACTCCAGCCTGAATGAGAATTTTTTCGACTCGGCCGTCCGCTGGTGCCGGTACCCAGCGAGTGACTTGAGGAACCAACGTCCCGTTGCCCCGAACCTCGCGTAGCATTTGCCCTCGCTTGACCGTGTCTATGACCGCAGTGGAACGATCAAGTGTCGGCGCGGCCGGTTTTAGCTTCGCGAGGCCGAACGTAATCCCGCCGACCGCTATCAGGCCGATGAGGATGAGTACAGCCGTACGTAATCGCTTCTTGAGTCTTGATTTTCCAGATCGTTTGATATCCATAATCTTGAAGCTGATACAGTACTGCGGTTGTTGTTAAGTCAAAGCCCGTGCCAGCAAATGTGCGAGGCCATCCCG
The DNA here is from genome assembly GCA_033850605.1 of Blastocatellia bacterium. Lineage (GTDB taxonomy): Bacteria > Acidobacteriota > Blastocatellia > Pyrinomonadales > Pyrinomonadaceae > UBA11740. Next base: position 5,493 of record JAWWPL010000325.1, read on the forward strand.
CGCTTTTTAGGGCGAGAATCCGGGCATAGTTTCACGTGAGCGGTCGGAATGGGTAAGGGCAGCACGGTTGATATAGCGGGAGGTCAATTTCACTTCCGGGATATGGAATCCCACTTTCGAAGCGATGGCAGCGAAGTGATCCAGGATTTTGCACGGGCTCGAGGAGGATCATAGAGCCGGTATTCGGTTGACGCGATGCGCCTGATTAGGCTCAAAGAAGGGGCGCGGCTGTTGTTAGTTACAGCAGCCGCGCGATTTCGGAAGGACCCGACTTCGTGGACTCAGCAGCAGGGTAATGCGGATACAATTAGCGGACGAACGATAACGCTCCGAAATTTGAAACGGGACTAGATTCGATCGGAACTATGATGTCGCTCGGCTTTACCATTCCCAGTCTCTCTCTTGCGGCCGACTCAATCGCGGCGGGATCGCTCGCGATGCGGCTAATTTGGACTTGCAAGGTGCTATTCGAGCGACGGATGGAAGAGATTTCGGCGCCGATTCGACCATACTCCAGCGTCGAAACTCTTAGTTCCTCCTTAGACCGGAGGATTACGGACGAACATATCCCCAAGGTAGCTATGAGTATCATTGCCAAAAGAATCCACGAAGGTATTAACCGCAGTCCTTGAAGCGCAGTCGGTAACAAATCGCGAGAGAACTCTCGGACAGAAAGCGCTGGAATCGCTTGCGCCGCGGCGCTTCGGTTTGTTTGCCTATTGCTAAGCCAGTAAGTATTTCCTACCGTGTTCAAGGAACACCTCCTCATGTCTCATCCGTCGTTTGCTGAAGTCAAGTTCTGCTTTACTATTCGAGAAGTGCTTTATCGGAAATGATCTACTAGGGTAGACCGGATTCGTTCTACTCATTGTTCCGATTGACCGGCGGCCTTCGCGCTTGAAGCTGTTCTTTTAGACGGCCTTGTCGCCGCTGCAACGAAACCCGCAGCGATGCCAACTTTCGCCGAGTGGTGATGCTTGAGCGGGATTGGCGCGAGGCGTATGTGGTCGATCTCGATTGCATTTTTTCTTTATGCTCCCTATGCAGCGTTTCCTGGCCTAACCACCATATAACCGGCTTACGAATGTTCGCGCACCCAATATACGGTGCCTATGGCGCTTTCAATTCCTTGCGTAACAATGCTTTACCGCAAGTGAGGCCGACTTTAGCACCTGTATCGATCTTGAGGCAATAGCATTTCCTTGCAACAATTCAACAAGCTAAGCTCAACAGTTACATCAGGTAGAGGCGATTAAGCGCTTAATCGGGCGTACGCGCGGCGAACGGAAATGCGATAATCCGCTGGTCTGGGCCTTTTCCGATAAAATAAAGCGAATCGCTGGAGCTAACGAGGCG
>JAWWPL010000344.1:0-24071 GCA_033850605.1 Blastocatellia bacterium
CTGATCAGCTTACGGCACTAGTAAAGCTACTACCGAGAACTGCCCAGCCGAGACCCCGCGGAAACTTGAGTCGCGCGAATAGTACCGTCCTATTTTGAGAGATGGCGGTGCCAAGTTAAGGCGATCCACGAAATCACAGGAAGGAAAAAGGGCTTGGTTGTGCGATTTTCGCGTGATTCGTTCATCGTGCTTACTCCAGCGAAAGAAAGCACGCAATCAAATTAAGGCACTACCCGTGCGGATGGGCCACTTGTCGAAGGGCCAGCCTGCACCTATAATTTCGCTGGACCCTTTATTCGCCCGCGGCGATTTTCAGCTTGTTGCACGCACGCCGTTTGCCCGTTTTTCCGAAGACGAACTTTGAAGGAGTTTTAGATGGGATGCAATGTTAACCAGGCGCCGGTTGAACCTTTCGTTTGTCCTAACTCTCCCCAGAGCTTATCCGTGGAACGTGTCGCGGAGGCCAAACTGCCCACCGAATGGGGCGATTTTCAAATAGCGGGCTATCGCTCTCTTACCAGCGCTGAAGAATTTGTGGTGCTTTACAAAGGCGAGATGCGGCCGGATGTCCCGACGCTTGTGCGCATACATTCGCAGTGCCTGACGGGCGACGTCTTCGGATCAAAAAAGTGCGATTGCGGCGAGCAACTTCATCGCACCATGCAGATGATTGACGAAGAAGGCCGGGGCGCTATTGTGTACCAACAGCAGGAAGGGCGCGGCATCGGCATAATCAACAAGATCAGAGCTTATGCTTTGCAGGACGAAGGCGCCGACACTGTCGAAGCGAATGAGCGTTTGGGTTTGGCGGTTGACTCGCGCGAGTACCGGCAGTGTGCAGAGGTGCTGTTTGATCTCGGCTTATGCAAGGTGAAAGTAATCTCAAACAACCCCGGCAAACTGCAAGCTCTTGAAGAAGCCGGACTCGAGATCGTTGAACGAATATCTATTGAAGTCCCTTCCTCTGCACCGGCCGCGAGATATATGCAGACAAAGAAAGAAAAGATGGGGCACCTGCTGGACCTGCATCGCTAATGAGCTGAAATATTCGGGACTTCGATCCACTGCATAGCACTCCCAATCCGGCCATTCTTGAGATCACGGACACCTACGCGAACCTGATAAAGCCCCGCCGGCAACCAGGCGTAGAAGCTATAGATAGGTTTTGTCAGGGATGAACCTTCGGGCAGCGGAAAGATCTTGAGGCGGCCCACAAAACTGTTTACCGGCTTGCCCTTGCTATCATAGAAAATTCCCCCGATATCAAGATCAGCGACCTGTTTACCGTCGTTGAGATCGAACGTCAGCGCATCGCGTTTAATCTGAATCGCGGCGCTAACCCTTGTCCCCACGGAGGGCATTTGGGTGACACTGAGGGAAAGCTCCGTCGGTATTTGCCGCTGGGAAACTGGAGCGTCGATCACCAGGCGCATATCGTCATCCCGCGCTTTAGTTGGATCCTTTTCCGCCTTCTTTTTGGTCGTCAAAACCGGCAACGGCGCAGTCTTGAAATAGCTGCCGCGGAAACGAACGGTCAGATCCGGACGGCCGATTACGTTAGCCTCAATGCGATTGAACTTTCCTCTCTTTTGCTCGTCGCTGTCGGGCCGCCAGGCAATCAGGTAATACTGCGAGGTCTCGTCAAGCACTTTGCCTACCCATTCCGACATCGGAGCATTGGTGTTTCGAAAGGCGCGTCCGCCCGTGTCGCCGGCCAGAGCGTTAAGCCCGTCCTGCGACGCAGAGATCTCGCCGATGTTCGAGGCGAGGCCCTGTGAATCCACCGGTCGGTCATTCGTTACATCGAGCGACTCTCCGATGATCCCGCGCGCGTCGAGAGTGTAGATCACCACGCCGGCGCGTCCGGCGGCGTCGGTAATACGCTTGACCCGGTCACGCGCTCCCGACTTCGGATCGTTAAGATAGAAACCGTCGGAGACAAGAAACACCAGTTTGCGTCCCGGCAGTTGCGCTGCCGTCCGCATTAACCCTTCCATCAGGATCAAAGTGTTGTTTGTGTCAGGCGTGGTTTGCGTGACCATCACCTGCGCACGTTCAATAACCATATGACGCGCCGACTGGTATGAGATCGTGCAGATGTAGGGCGTACCGTTGCTACCCCCGGCAGCTTTGAAGCAGTTCTGCTTCATCATTTCCGAAACGTAAAAACTGATAGTCCCCTCATCGCCATCACGAATCTTGAGCGCGACATACTCGGACATGGGCGGACTATCCATGTCCATTTTGGTATTGGCGCGATAGTTGAGGCGGGCGACGGCCGAGCGCAAGGCAACCCTGTCGTCGGTGATCTGCTGGAGAAATCCAATCTGGCCACTGGAAGAGGTAATCGCCACCTGATCGGTGGCCGTCATTCCATGATCGATGAATTCGAGCAGGGCCTTACGTGTGCGAACCAGACTGGCAGGCGCCAAATGAAGATCATCGACAAAGAAAAAGACCGTCCTGCCGCGAACTACGCCAGCAGCGCTTTCACCCCCCGGCGTTAGCTGCGTTCTCTTCTCTTCAAGTACGCCCTGGGATTTGACGTGCTCAAGAAAAGAAACCGTCCGCGGCTTGTTATCGACTTTAAGCGCGAATTGATCCGGCCTCAAACCCTCAACGAAATGGCCCTTCTTATCAAAGACCATGACGTCGGTCTGGACGAGTTCGGTGTTGACCCGAATGACGTCGTCCTGATCGGCTTTCGGCCGTTCCGGTTGGCTTTGCGCGGGAATCGATGCCGCACCCAGAACCAGACAGGCCAGGATCAGCAGGCAATTGGTTGAACGGCGAATAAGAAAGCTCATAAAGCTATTGTCTTAGGGCTTGCTGCGAAGGTCTTTGATTATTCCCTTGATGCGATCCGCATCAGCAGCCTTTGGATCCAATTTCAAGTATTTCTCCAGTTCATCGGCCGCGTCTTTGTTGCGATGGGCGCTCTGATAAAGGCCGCCCAGGTATCTATGGGCCTGAGCCAGATTCTCTCCGCCGTTCTGGATCGCGAGCTCCAACTCCTTTTGAGCTTCATCGTACTTGCGCAGTTTTATCAGCGACAGGCCCAGGTAGTAGTGCGCGCTGTAGCCCGGACTGTTCAGGCTAATAGCAGCGCGCAGTTGTGTCTCGGCCTGGCCCAGCTTCTGAATTGACTCGTCTGTTTTCTTATCGGTGAGAAGCGCGACGCTCTGATTGTAAAGCGCAATTCCAAAATCCAAATGCGCCGCGGCATCGTTCGGTTTCAGTTTTAGCAAAGCTGTGAACGTCTCACCAGCCTTCTCCATCTGACCGAGCTTCATGTATTGGATTCCCAACTCGCTCAACGCCGTCGAAAAGGATGGGTAAGCTTCGACTGCTTTGCTAAAAAACTCGGCGGCGCTTTTCGAGTTGCCCTTTTGGGCGGCGGCAGCTCCTTTTTGATAAAAATCCAACGCATTTTGGGGCACGCCGGCAAAGGCCGGATTCGAAGCCGAGACTTTGGGACGAAGGTGGATTGTTACAGAGGTGATAGGACTACTCGTTCCGCCCGGATCGATACTGACGGGCTCGCGCGCATTTTCGAATTCCTTTCCGCCATCAACTACTACCGAGTATGTGCCGGGTCGCACGCTATTGAACCTGAACGAGCCGTCTTGATCTGTCGTCGTGGAGCCGCCCTCTCCGTTGGTGGCCTCCAGGTTGACCTTTACGGAGATGCCGGTGAGTGCCACCCCCGACGGAAAGAAAACCCGGCCCTGAATCGTATGAGTGCCATCGCCGCTCGAAAGTCCGCGCGAGCTGCCCGGCGCCTGGGCCGGCGTGTACACTGGAACCGCCATCACCAACAATGCCAGGAAAAACATCCTCTGGTGGCGAGACGTAGACAGGATAGTTCTAGCAAGTGAACTGAACATAGTTTTCACACCTCATTCAATATCGCTGAATTATTCTAATGAGTTTGATTTTGGAAACCAAACAGCGGAATTAAGACTTGCTCCGGAGTTCCTTTATTGTTCCCCGGACGCGTTCAGCGTCTTGAGCATTCGGCGTCAGGCGCAGATACGTTTCCAGCTCATCCGCCGCTTGCCTATACGCGCCTCGGCCCCAATAGATTCCGCCCAGATAGTAATGCGCCATTCCCAACTGTGTGCCCGCCAAGTCGATCGCTCGCCGCAACTCTTTTTCGGCTTCGATAAGATTGCGCAGTTTTGTGAGCACCACGCCGAGATACATATGCGCGGTCGGCGCCGAATCGTTTCGCTTTAGCGCATCCCGCAACTGCGATTCCGCATCGGCGAACTGCTTTGTCTCTAACAGCGCAATTCCTAAATTCAGTTTGGGAGCAAAAGCGTCGGGACTGAGTCTTACCGCCGATTTAAGAGGATCGACCGCCTTATGTGCTTGCTTGAGCTTAAGATATTGCACACCCAATTCATTCAGAGCCAGCGGAAACTGTGGATAAAGCGAGATCGCGGATCTTAAGTTGTCGATGGCCTTCTCGGTGTCTCCGGCGTGGGCCAGTTCCAATGCCTTTTCATAAAGCGTGCGGGCGTTTTCGGGGACCGCTGCCAGGGCTGCGTTAATTACGGAAGTTTTGGCGTTGGCGGCGCTGTGCTTCAGTTGCAGCGTAATCATTACCGTGTAGCGGCGCGGCGTATGAATGGTGGGCAGACTCATCCTGGAGAGATCCAGATCGCTATCGACGTAAACCGCATCTCTGCCAATCTCATATTCGTCCCCGGCAATGACAATCACGGTGTAGTTACCGGGAGAGAGAGAGGTAAAAGTGAAGCCGCCGCTGCTGTCAGCAATCACCGAAAGCTCGCCCGCGTTGAGACTCTGCAGCTTGACCTGAATGTTCCCTTCAGCCCTCCGGCCCGAAGGAAAGAAGACGTATCCCGAAATGACGTGAATGCCATTGGTACCAACTGAAGACCGGCCGCTGCCTTGCCCGAAGAGCGCGGTAGGACAGACCAGCATAAAAACAATCAACAATAAGCGCAGATGACTACGTGCAGGCTGACCTTCGGAATTGCGCGCGGGAAGAAACGGCATCAGGAAACCTCCTTAAAAAGCCTATTGAGGTTTGCCCATTGGAACTCTGCGGATGAGCAAACGTCAAGTTCGAGAGGGTAATGGAAAAAGAAAATGGGGAGAGACGCTTTGCTTGGCGCCTCTCCCCATCAGGTTAATGCACGTCGCCCATGGGGCGAAGGCTATTGATTAGAAGCTGAACTTGGCGCCAAATCTGAACGCCGAAGGAGCTTGAATCAGCAGCGCCGACCCGTAGAACGGGTTAGCTACTGGGGCCACGCCCGAGACACCACTGTTGATCGTAAAGGTCTGATCAAGAGTGACTGCACGCTGGCTGTTGAAGACGTTGAACCAATCTCCGCTGAGACGCAGTTCTTTCTTCTCACCAAACTTGATCGGGTAGTAAACGCCCAGATCCAGGTTCATGGTTGTCGGCGTACGGTTTGAACCGATGCTGTCAACAACGTTGGGGAACCCGGGCTGCGTGGCCGATACCGTCGGTACGATAGCCGTGCCGCGCTGCACCTGGAACCCTTCGTTGTTTCCATAGATCGGGTGCGGAATCAGTTGGTTGAACGGGGTACCGGACTGGATGTAGAAGTTTCCGCTAACCAGAAGCTTAAACGGAGTCCGATAGCTGCCGTTGAACTTGAACTGATGCGGACGATCATTCGGCAAACGTCCGTAGGTGTTATCGAGCAAGCTCTGCAGATCGAACAACGAAGTGATGTTCGGGTCAGACTGCCCGTTGTCGTTACGGAATAAGCCTTCGTAGTTACCGGTCAGGCTCGAGAATACGTACGAAGCGATGAACTGGTAGTTGTTCGTGAACCGCTTGGTGGCCGTGAACTCAATTGCGCGGTAAAAACGCTGAGCGCGTCCGAAGCAGCGCGGGGCACCGGCGGCGCCTTCGCATGCTGCTCTTTCAGTCGTGCCGGGCTCGTTTCGTCCCGGATTGAAAATGAAGTAGGTGTCGCCGTCATCGAACGAGCCATCTTCGATCACGTTTCGCATGTGACGATAGATGCCTCGAGCTCCGATGGCCAGGTCCTTAACCACTTCGTATTCGAAACCTACCGAACCCTCGCCAATGCTCTGCGGCTTGAGGCCCGGATCGGCCGGAGTTGCATCAGAGCCCAGATTGGTTGAGCCGGTGCTAACGCCGTTAACGATAAGTGAGCCCGCCGGTCCATTCAGCCTATCAACGTTAAAGTTCTTGTCCGTCTGAACGTTGCCGCCCGCAGCGCGGACGTTGACATCCAATGGCATCGGAACTTCGATGAAGGTGGCGTAGTTGGCAAACAGCTTGCCTTTACCCTTGCCGGTGAAATCCCAAGTCAGGCCCAGGCGCGGAGCCAGGTTGTCCCAGAAGTTATTGAACTTGATATAGGCGGTTCCGTCATTGCTGTACGACTGTTGATAGTCCCAGCGCGCACCAATGTTGAACTGCCAGTTCGGTGCAAACTTCCAGTCGTCCTGAATATAGAACGATTCCGCGTTCGTGTACGTCTTACCGACGAGCTCGAAGTCACGGACACGAGTGGTGTTGCGGATGATGAACGGATTACCAAAAGCTTCCGCGGTAGTGATCGTGGTAGCTGCCGGATTCACCGTCAGACCCAATGCCGCCAGCGTGGCAGCCGGGATAGCCTGCGCGCGAGTGACACCTGCGGTACTCGGACAGGTAATCGCACCGGCGCGGACCGTGCAAACCAACCAATTATTGGTGATGCGCGAGCCGTTAGTTACATTCGAGGCGCCGTTTGTCGGCGTCAGGCCAAGACCAGGCGTAAACGCGTAGGTCACAGCCGGTCCGCTGGACAGCGTGTTGATGTCATACTTATTGCGGAACCACTCAAAGCCCCACTTGACCGTATGCTTGCCTTCGATGTTCTGGAGGTGGGCATTGATCTCATAGCGATCGCGAGTCTGGGTTGAGAACAAACCGAAGCCCGGACCACGCGTGAAGTTGCGCTGGAGAGAACCGCCACGGCCATCGACGAAGTCAATGAAACCGGTGCCGGTACAACCAGCGGCAGGACAGGTAACGCCGGTTGACACCGGGGTCAGCACCGTGGTGCCTCTCAACACCGCAAAGTTGTCAGTGATGAGTGGCTTATCAACTGCCTGCGGGATTGTATTCGCTCTTTGGAAGTGCAAGCCGCCTGAGAACTCAGCGATGAAGTTGTTCTTGATCGTTGAATTCAGACGAATAGCATAGTTATGGCCACCTGTTTCCTGCGTGCCAACAAAAGCATTGATGTCATCGCCAAAGCCGTTGACGTTGTTCAAAGCCGCGGTCGCCAAAAATCCTTTGACCGTGGTGAAATCGCCGAAGGTTGAACCAGTAAGAGTGTTCTTACTATTGAGCGCCCAGGTAATCTTGCCGGCGTAAAAAGGAATGCTAACCTTGTTCTCGACCGGAGCAAAGAAGGTTTGCGTCAAATAGAAATTCTTCCGGCGCTGGGGATTGAAGGCGCCGAAGAACCAAACCTTGTCCTTGACGATGGGGCCGCCGATGTCGCCGCCGATATCTGTTTCGGAGAAGCCGTTGGCCGAAGATCCCGTGAACGAGAAGTTCTTAACTGAGCGAACCAGGCCTTTGGTTGTTCCATAGCCAAACAGGTCGCCGTGAAATTCATTGCCACCGCTCTTGGTGATAACGTTGAAGATACCGCCAGTGGACTTGCCGTACTCGGCGCCGTACGCACCGGTCTTGATTTCCACTTCCTGAACAAACTCAAACGGAAGGTTGGCGCCCGATCCGCCGAAAGCGGGGTCGGTAGTGTTCACGCCGTCCAGAATGTAGTTGTTCTCTGGTCCCGAAGAACCGGCAACCGACGGGTCGCGATCACGGCCGGTCGCGTCACGCAAACCAGACCGGGTAACGGTGGGGGCGATTGTGTAAAGGCCCTGAACCGTACGCTGAGTCGGGAAGTTTGAGAACTGCTCAGTCGAAACGTTAGATCCAGTTGTATTCGCTGAGACATCCACCTGGGCGCCGCCGGTAACCGTTACGGTCGCCGTGGCCGTTGCCAGGTTCAGTTGAGGGTCAACTGAGGAAGTCCTTCCCAGGTTGACGGCTACATCGTCTTTCTCATACTTTCCGAATCCAGACGCATCGACCGATACTTTGTAGGTACCCGGCGGAAGCGCGCTGATTATGTAGTGACCGCTGTCATTCGTGGTCGCCGACTGCGGCGTGATCAGATTCGGACTAGTCGCCGAAACCGTGGCGCCTTTGACTGCCGCGCCGTTCGGGTCACTTACGGTTCCTTCGATAGAACCGGTTGTGCTCGACTGGGCCATTGCACTGGTGGCAAACATCGCCAGCGTCATGGCCAGAACGAACATAAAAACTTTTTTCATCGTCTCTGTCCTTTCGTAAAGAGGCCCCCCGAAGGAAGCTCTAATTGGTCTTAATTCAGTCTATAGCCGGCAACCCGAAAATTCTTTTGCACTCTCTATTGCCGGCCTTCATTATTCCGATTTCGTTGGCGGTGTCGGGCCGTTGTGTTCAGGCCCCGTGTGGGTATGTCCCTATTTAACCCGCCTGAGATTCAATTCCGGTCGTTCTTAAGCAATGGTGGTGCCATAGGCGGCTCTCTCGCGACTGGCTGAAAAACCTCTGATTTAGGACTGTTTTGTGCGATTGGTAAATCCGAAAATTCGGTTTTAGTCCGAAATTCCGTAAATGTTTAGTGGCCGGCTGCGCGGGCTAGCCCCAAGGGTCGTTTCTTAGCCATGTACCGAAGGGCGCGCTGTGGTAGACTGCGACCCCAATCCACTGAATAGGTTTCGAGAGCTTGTCCCAGCGAATCTATCGCGATCCGGTTCACAACATCATTCCTTTGCGCGACGACAGCGCCGAAGGTCAGTTGATGATTCGTCTGATCGACACGCCTGAGTTTCAAAGGCTGCGTCGCGTCAAGCAGTTGGGCCTTGGCTTGTACACATACCAGGGCGCCGAACACTCGCGATTTACCCATAGTCTGGGAGCGCTGCATCTGATGACGCGCATTCTGGATCAGCTAAGCGACCGCCATGAAATCGACTTGGCTGATCGCGCGGCGGCGCGCGCGGCCGCCCTCCTGCATGACGTCGGCCACGGCCCCTTCTCGCATGCGATGGAAAAAGTTCTGGGCGTCCATCATGAAAAATTGACGATGCTGGCGGTGACGTCAAAAGAAACAGGTCTCGGTAACGCTCTCCGATCGTATTCAACCGAACTGCCGGAACGCGTTGCTTCGATTATTGAAGGTACGTTTAAGCCGGCGGCGCTGGCTCAGTTGGTCTCGTCCCAGCTGGACGTGGATCGCATGGATTATCTGCTGCGCGATTCACTGATGACGGGGGCGAAGTATGGGCTGTACGATCTCGAATGGATCATCAACGCGCTTCAAATCGACAAGCAGGGAGATCGCATTTATGTGGCCGCGCGTGGAATATATGCGGTCGAGGAATATCTCCAGGCGCGTTACTACATGTTTCGACAAGTCTATTTTCATCGCACCCTGCGATCAGCCGAAGCCGTCCTCAGGTCCGCGCTGCAGAGGGCCCTTGAGCTGGTCGAGAAAGGCGAGCCGGTCTGGAGTGCGCCGGGCACGTCGTTTGAAAAGATCCTGCAGGGTCAGGCATTAAGCATCACTGAACATCTCGAGATGGATGACTCGGACGTCATATTTCATATGAAGCAGTGGCAACATGCGAAGGATCCCGTGCTCAGGGATCTAAGCCAGCGCTTCGTGGGCCGCCGGCTCTTTAAGGCCATCGATCTCGACATGCCGCTAACCGAAAGGAAAGAGTTTCTGGATGCGACTCGCGACGTAGTCGTCAAAGGCGGCTTCCTGCCCGAATACTATTTCATCGAAGATCGCGCGAGCGACGTTCCTTACTATGGTTACTACACCCCCGAAGGCGTCGAGCCGCGTACGCACATCTATGTCGAGGATGGCTATGCCCATCCCCGGTTGCGCGAAATCAGCGAGGTCAGTGAAGCCGTCCGCGGTTTGGGGCGCGGCTACGAATTGCATCGAATCTGTTTCCCGGCAGAGGTGAAAGAAGAGGTCTACCGGCTTTATCATGGCGCGAGTCCCAATCCTCAAGCTGTCACTACTCGCGGCGATTAATGTCTCTCATTTGATTCTTGCCGTTCTTTTCGTGGCGTTTCGTGGATCGAGTTTCTGGTCCGGTAAAACGATCCAAGAATCACCCGAACCTTGCTAAGCACCGGCGGTGACCTTCCTCTGTTGTTCTAACTCACGAACGAGCGGAACCAGACAGCCCCGTTGTACACTTACCACCCGAGTCTGCTCGTAGCCGTCGCGAAAGAAATTGATTAACTCAGCTTCACATATTTGCACCCGAGCGCAGGCACGTCTTTCATTGGCCTTGTTTTGGTTGTTGCTCCTCTCAACGGGCATGGCCCAATCCCCTCTGACCCGTCTGGCAGTGCTTGATTTGGGAAAAGATCCCACGGGTTTGCGCGCGGCTCGAGCAATTCGCGGAACTTTGGTTCCAACAGAGCAGAGACACGAATTCATCGTTGTCGATCGCGACCAGACCAGCGCCGCCGCTTTGGGCGCGGGCTTCGACGGATCGCTGAACCTGACGACGCAACAGGCGCGAGACATTGGATCGGCGATCGCCTGCGACTTTTACTTTATCGGAGAAGCGCAGACGCTCCTCAGATCTCCCTCAAGCAAACCCGCGTACTACGAATCATACGCAACGATTTTTCTGGTAAGCGCGCGCACCGGCAGACTGGTGCTCTGGGAAAGACCGGCAGCGCAACGCGCCACGCCGCCGGAATCAGAGCAAGCATTGTTGGCGATCCTATCTTCGGCTGAGACTCGTCAGAATTACCTCGCGGCGATCCGGCGCGCTCAGGAAGACGAACGCTCCGAACGAGTAATCGCTGTTGCCAGTGCCCCTCGGATAATCGACGTAATGTCCGACGATGACAGTGATGCCGGACAGGAAGTTCGCGCGCCTCGTCCCTATCGCCGCCTGAAACCGCCCTATCCGGAAACTGCGGCCCGCGCTGAAGTAGAAGCTACGGTCGATGTGCTGGTAGATATTGACGCTCGCGGTGAAGTCGGGCGTGTTGAGATAGTTCGCTGGGCCGGATATGGTTTGGAACAGTCGGTCACAGATACGGTTAGACAGATGCACTTCTTTCCCGCGATGCGCGATGATGTCGCGATTCCAATGCGCGTTTTGCTGCGCTACAACTTTCGCAAACCGCTGGCGCAGCCCCGCTCGCAGTAGAGAGGGAGCCTTCACGGAGCGTGGACATCCTGTCCGCCAGCGGGCGACGCCCGTTCAACTTTACGGACAATCGCCCTGGAGTTTTCGCGCTACGCGCTCAGGCGGACAGGATGTCCGCGCTCCAAACTGCCTCGTGATATCATCCGTCTCGATTGCGCCGAGAGCGTGAATCCGAAACCATGCTTTATCTTTCGCAGGTACTTGGTCGTCCTATCCTCGACCTTGACGGGGAGCGTGTGGCAACGCTCCGTGACGTCATTGTCCGGCTAGGCGAAGACGAACATCCGCCGGTAGCCGGTTTCGTCGCGCGCTATCGCCGGCGCGATTTCTTCCTGCCCCGCTGGCGCATCGCCCACTTCGGCGAAGACGGCGTCCGTTTGAAGTCAGACATTCTTGACCTGCGCCCGTTCATGCGCCGCGACGGTGAAGTGCTTCTGGCCGGCGATGTACTCGACAAGCAGCTGGTCGATGTCGATGGCAAGCGTGTGGTACGCGTGAATGATGTGCAAATTATCGAGGCTGCAAACGAATGGCGCGTGACCGGCGCCGATGTCAGCTTCTTCGGATTATGGCGCCGGCTCGCGCCCGCCGTTCTGCGCAGCGGCAGACCAGTCGAAGTGATCGACTGGGCTGATGTGGGTTATCTCGCGACCGACGCCGCGACAGTGCAACTAAAGTCGTCGCGCGGGAAACTCGCACGCCTGCATCCGGTTGAGATCGCCCGCCTCGCCGAAGCGCTTTCCTATCAGCACGGCGCAGAGATTGTCGAATCTCTGGATGACGAGACGGCGGCGGAGACGCTGGAAGAGATGGCCGCCGAACGTCAGGCGCAGATCATTGGGGACATGGATGAAGAACGCGCGGCAGACATCCTGGAACACATGTCGCCTGACGAAGCGGCGGACGTGCTGGGTGATCTTCCGGAAGACAAGGCCGAAGACCTGCTCAATCGAATGGAAGATGACGAGCAGAACGAAGTTGCCGAGTTGCTGCCTTATGCGGATGACAGTGCCGGCGGACTAATGACGACTGAGTTTGTAACTTTGCCGCGCGATTTGACGGTAGGCGAAGCTCTGGCGCGTCTGCGCGAAATGGCCGAGACGCCGAACATGATCTATTACCTCTACGTCGTGCCTACTGAGGATTCGTGGAAACTCGAGGGAGTGATTGCGCTACGGAGTTTGATTTTGTCCGAGTCTTCCGCGCCGCTCGAGCGCGTTATGCGCACCGTCCTGCAAGTAGCGCATCCGGACGATGGCGCTGCCGAAGTGGCGCAGAAAATCGCTGAGTATAATCTCCTGGCGCTTCCCGTAGTCGATGACACGGGAGATATTCTCGGCATCGTGACCGTCGACGATGCGATCGAATTGCTGCTGCCGAAAGGCTGGCGGCAAAGACTGCCGAAGTTGTTGGGATAAGTTCAGAATTGGTCGAGTGCGTGTCAGAAGCCCGCGCGTAAGCAAGGGCGACGCTCGTGAGGTTCGGGCATCTGCCAAAAATGCTTGGCCACCGATTTCGTCGTCACGAACACGTGCGAGTGTGGCCCTCCCTCACGGCCGGGCTTCTGACACGTTTAAGTGGACAGCTAATGACCGAGGACCCTCCCAGTGCCAGAGGAACGCACAGACCCAGGCGATACCGGACGCGGCCTTTTGCGGCGCGGGGCGCAGGGCGTCTCGCGCGTGCGCCGCACCGTGACGCGGCGGCCGCGAGTCTTTTTATATCTCTCGGTTATCGGCCCCGGCGTGATCACTGCCTGCGCGGGAAATGACGCCGGCGGTATCGCCACGTTTGCCTCAGTCGGAGCTGACTATGGTTACAAACTCATCTGGCTGCTGATTCCTCTTACGCTTAGTCTCGGAATTGTCCAGGAGATGTGCGCCCGCATGGGCGCCGTCACCGGCAAGGGTCTTTCTGATCTGGTGAGAGAACGCTTTGGCGTGCGCTGGACCGCGTTCATCATGCTCGCTCTGCTGATCGCTAACGGCGGTGTGACCGTTTCAGAATTTGTGGGCATCGCAGCTGCGATGGAGTTGCTGGGTGTAGCGCGCTATGTCTCAGTGCCGATCGCAGCCATCGCAATCTGGTGGCTGGTAGTCAAGGGATCCTACCAGCGAGTCGAGCGCGTGTTCCTCGCAATGTCTCTGGTATTCCTGGCTTACGTGGTGTCCGCTTTTCTGGCCCATCCTCCATGGGGAACGGTAGCAATAGAGCTGGTCCATCCACATCTTGATTTTACGCCAGCGTACCTCCTTAGTTTTGTCGCTATTATCGGCACAACCATCTCGCCTTACATGCAGGTTTTCATCCAGTCGTCAGTCGTCGAAAAAGGCGTGCGGCTGGAGAACTACCGAATGATTCGTACCGATGTCTGGATCGGAACCGTATTCGCAATCTTGATTGTTTTTTTCATAGTCGTTTCCACCGCAGCGACTCTCAACATCCACGGCGAACACGTTGATTCGGCCGAGCAGGCTGCGCGGGCTCTGCGGCCGCTGGCCGGTCCCTATGCGGAAATCTTATTCGCGATTGGACTCTTTGGGGCTTCAATGCTGGCTGCGGGTGTATTGCCATTGGCGACGGCGTATTCGATTAGCGAGGCGTTCGGATTCGAGAAAGGTGTCTCCAGCAGCTTTCGCGAGGCGCCGATCTTTCTCGGCGTCTTTACCTTTCTGGTGGCTGTCGGTGCATTTATCGCGATGATCCCCGGGCTGCCGCTGATTCGAGTGTTGATTGTGACGCAGGTCATCAATGGGATGCTTCTGCCGGTCGTCCTGATCGCCATTCTGCGACTGGTCAACAACCGCGAGTTAATGGGCGCCTACGTGAATGGCCGGCTTTACAATTTCGCGGCCTGGCTGACCGCTTTAGTCGTTTCCGCTCTCTCAATTCTCCTCATAGTCGTTACGCTGTTTCCGAACCTGCTGTCCCACCCGGGATGATCTCCGAGCCGTCCGTTCAGAGATTGCAAGTGTCAAAAGACCCTTTCCAGATTCGGCGCCTTTTGGATTCACTCTCGCCAAGCAGGAAATTTGATGATAAAAGTACGTTCGCTAAGCGATCCCGACTTAAGAACTGAGTCACTGCATGGCCGCCCGAAGCTCAAGCCGAACAAACAGGATTTTGGTCTTCATTTTCGCCACCGCGGGAGTGGTGCTGGCTCTTTCGTTGTTTTACCACTTCAAGCCGGCACTGACCGATTACCTCGCTGCCCGCATGGGCCACAAGGCTGGGGAAGATAGCCTGATTAGGATTCCCGAACTAATTCTCTGGTCAATTCTTGCCTTTCTGGGAGTGCGGGCCTTAAGCACACTCATCTTTGACCTTTTATTCCGAATACGCCGCGGTTATGAGGCACCCACCCTGGTGCGCAATATTTTTTCGCTGCTGGCGTTCACAGGTCTATTCGTTCTGATCTTCAACAAGATTTACGAAGAGATAAACCTCGGAGCTCTTTTCACAACCTCTGCGATCTTTGGCGTCATTATCGGTCTCGCTCTGCAGGACACTCTGGGGAATTTCTTCGCCGGTATCTCACTTCACGCTGACCGCCCCTTCCAGGTTGGGGACGTTATCGTGGTGGGGCCGCTGAAACACACTGGGGTAATCGAGAGTATTACCTGGCGCGCTATCAAGATCAGAACCTTTCAGAATCACATCGTGCTGGTCAGCAATAGCAACGCCGCAAAGGAAGCCATCGAAGTGGCTCCCCGCGAGAACCTCAACGCCCGCCTGGTTTTCTTTGGCACGCTCTATACTGATTCGCCGGCTAAAACAATTCACGTCGTGCGCGAAGCGGTGCGTGATGCCGATAACGTTTCGGAAAAGATCACTCCCATCGTCCGCATCAGAAACCTGGGGGACTATTCAATCGAGTGGGAAATCAAGTATTGGCTCGATGACTACGCCAAATACAACGATACCGATGCCCTGGTGCGACAGCGGGTCTGGTACGCGCTGCGTCGCAACGGCCTGACCTTCGCTTTCCCAACACGCACCCTGCACCTCGAACGTAAGTCGACTGCCAGACCCGTCACGGCCGAAGAACAAATCGCCGACCGTCTGTCCGCGGTCGATGTTTTCTCACCTCTCTCAGCCGAGGAGTTGAGACAACTGGCAACGGCTACCGTGGGACACGTCTTCGCCCCCAGCGAGACCTTGATTCGCGCCGGCGACGAAGGCTCATCGATGTTCGTCGTCAACAATGGCCGGGTCGCCGTCCAGGTAGTCGAACGCGGCACACCACGCACGGTCGCTATCTTAACCGAAGGTAATTTCTTTGGCGAGATGGCGCTGTTTACCGGAGAACCGCGGACCGCAAATGTGGTGGCGCTGGAAGAAACCGAGGTACTTGAGATAGGTCATGCCGCCATGAAACATATCTTCGAGACTAACCCGAGCCTTGCCGAATCGATCAGTTGGACTATCGCCGAGCGCCAGGCCGATCTCGCGGCGGGCTCGTTGCAAGCCTCCCAACAAAGCATCCAGGAATCCGCAGGTGTGCTGGCCTCTATCAAACGCTTTTTCGGCTTGCACTGAGCTTCCCTTCGATCGAACCGCCTTCCATTACAACGACCATCGATCGTTTTTGGCCGGAAAAGTGCCAGCCCATAGCTCTACCACCAGACTTGACATGAAGACACTCAGCCTTTATTATCACGCCATGCTCATAGGCGGTCGACGAATTTTAAGAGTGTCCGCTGCGAGCAAAAAGCTATTAAGAATTCAGGAGGTTTGGTTATGAGTATTACTCGTTACGACCCTTTTCGCGATCTGCGAACTCTACAAGAGGAAGTCAATCGTCTGTTCACGGGGAACGTCTCGCGCGCCTTTGATGACGAAGGCATCGCCCGCGGTTCGTGGAGTCCGAATGTGGACATCTATGAAAACAAGGACCAGATCGTGCTCGAGGCTGAATTGCCTGGCATGAAACGCGAGGACTTCGATCTATCCGTGGAGAACAGCGTGATCACGCTACGCGGCGAGCGTCACTTCGAGAAGAAGGAAGAGACCGACAATTATCACCGCGTGGAACGGGCATACGGCAGTTTTGTGCGATCGTTCACGCTGCCGAACACAGTTTCGGCTGAAGGCGCGGTCGCTGATTATCGTAATGGCGTCTTGAGAGTGACGCTGCCCAAACGCGCGGAAACGAAAGCTCGGCGGATTGAAATTAAAGGCGAAGGCGCAGAATCCGCCACTACCATTGAGGCCAAGGCAGAGACTTCAAAAGCCGCAGCTAAATAGTAGTTTTGCTTTTAAGCAGATGCAGCGGGGCAACTGGCGTATGATCAGTGGCCCCGATTGTTTTCCCACGAAGGGTTTTTGGAGTTACCTTTTCCTATGCGCTTAGACAAATTCACATTGCGAGGACAAGAGGCCATTCAAGCCGGCATTGAACTCGCCGAACGCAACCAGAATCAGCAGGTCGAACCCGAGCATCTCCTTTGCGCGATGCTCGAGCAGGCTGAAGGCATCGTGCGGCCGCTACTCGGCAAGCTCGGCGCGAATGTTCAGGTTGTGCTTAACGACTGCCAGGCGGCCGTCGCGCGTTTCCCGCGTGTCCAGGGCGGTCAGCAGTATTTCAGCCCTCGCTTGACCCAGATATTTACGGCGGCAGAGAAGCAAGCCCAGAAGATGCAGGACGAGTACATCTCGACTGAACATCTGCTGCTCGCTATCGCCGACGAAAAAGACGGCGCCGGCGGAAAACTGCTCCGCCAACACGGTGTGACCAGGGATGACCTGCTGAAAGCCATCGAACAAACGCGCGGTGGCAGTCGCATTACTGATCAGAACGCCGAATCCAATTATCAGGCACTGGCAAAGTATGCGCGCGACCTAACGGATCTGGCGCGCAAAGGGAAACTTGATCCGGTAATCGGACGTGACGACGAAATTCGGCGCACGATTCAAGTGCTGTCACGCCGCACGAAAAATAATCCGGTGCTAATCGGCGAACCGGGTGTCGGCAAAACCGCCATCGTCGAAGGCCTGGCGCAACGAATCGTGTCCGGCGATGTTCCCGAGACTCTCCGCAACAAGCGACTCGTCGGTTTGGATCTCGGTTCAATGCTGGCCGGCGCCAAGTACCGCGGCGAGTTCGAGGATCGCTTGAAAGCCGTGCTGAAAGAAATCGAGAACGCTCAGGGTCAGATCATCCTGTTCATCGACGAATTGCACACGCTGGTCGGCGCAGGGGCCGCTGAAGGAGCCATTGACGCTTCCAACATGTTAAAGCCCGCGCTGGCCCGCGGAGAGTTGCGCTGCGTCGGTGCGACTACGCTGAATGAATACAAGAAGTACATCGAAAAAGACGCCGCGCTCGAACGTCGCTTTCAACAGATCTATGTCGGCGAGCCTACGGTCGAGGATACGATCGCCATCCTGCGCGGACTCAAGGAACGTTATGAAGTTCATCATGGCGTGCGCATAAAGGATTCGGCTATCGTCGCCGCGGCCACCCTCTCAAATCGTTACATTACCGATCGATTTCTCCCTGATAAGGCAATCGATCTGATTGATGAAGCCGCTTCCCGTTTGAGAATTGAAATCGACTCGCTGCCCCAGGATATTGACATTGTCGAGCGCGAGACGATGCAGCTCGAGATTGAGCGCCAAGCGCTGCAACGCGAAGAAGACGAACGCTCGAAGCTCCGCCTGCGAGAGATCGAGCAGCGAATTGCGGACTTAAAAGAAAAGTCTTCCGGCATGAAGGCCAAGTGGCAGTCCGAAAAAGAAGCCATCGAGCGCATGCGCACGGCCAAGGCTGAGCTGGAACAACTGCGTCTGCAGCTGGATCAAGCTCGCAATGCCGGCGATCTCGGCAGGGCATCAGAGATCCAGTACGGCCAGATTCCAGAGTTGGAAAGAAAATTCGAAGCCGAGCAGGCGCAGCTGGCACAGATTCAGACAGACGGCGTTACACTAAAGGAAGAAGTTGACGAGGAAGACGTGGCTCAGGTGGTCGCCAAATGGACCGGCGTGCCGGTTTCAAAAATGCTCGAAGGCGAGATGCACAAACTTCTTACAATGGAGGAGGGTCTGCGGCACCGCGTGATTGGGCAGGATGAAGCCCTTGAGGCGGTAGCCAATGCAGTGCGCCGGGCGCGAGCTGGACTACAGGATCCAAATCGGCCGGTAGGTTCCTTCATCTTCTTAGGTCCGACCGGCGTCGGCAAGACTGAGACGGCCCGCGCACTCGCCGAGTTTCTCTTCGACGATGAACGCGCGATGGTGCGACTCGACATGTCCGAATACATGGAAAAACACGCCGTGTCCCGAATGATCGGTGCGCCGCCGGGATATGTCGGTTACGAGGAAGGCGGACAGTTGACCGAAGCTGTGCGGCGGCGTCCCTACAGCGTGGTACTTTTCGATGAGATAGAAAAGGCTCACCCGGACGTTTTCAATGTGCTGCTGCAAATCCTTGACGATGGCCGGCTGACAGACTCGAAAGGCCGCACGGTAGATTTCAAGAACACGGTCTTGATCATGACCTCGAACCTCGGTTCGCGCGAGATCCAGGAAGTCAGCGAGGATGAAAAGCAGGTGCGTGAAGCAGTGACTCAGGTGCTGCGTGAGCACTTCAAGCCCGAGTTTCTAAATCGCATAGACGACATCGTTATTTTCCACCGGCTATCTCGGGAACAGATTACTCAGATCATCGATGTCCAACTCGAACGTCTGCGCGCGATGCTTCACGAACGGAACATTTCTTTGAAGTTAGAGGATTCTGCCAGGGAACTATTGGCTCGCGAGGGTTACGACCCGAATTTTGGCGCCCGACCACTTAAGCGCGCGATCCAAACGCTGATTCAGAATCCACTTTCAATGAAGCTTTTGCGCGGGGAAATCCTGCCGGGGCAGGTGGTGGTTGTGTCGGCTCGTAACGGTGAGATGGAGTTCGCGACCGATGTTGCGGCTGCGGCTGCCTGAACTGTGGCGAAATGGGGTTATTGAGAAACCTCGCCAGCTGGCAAGGTAATTGCTTAGAATAAGGCGCAGAGATTCTTGTTGCACTGAAACGCAACGACGAATATGCTTTGCACATCAAAGCGGTGCGCCCCTGATCGGATTTCGGGCAACCTGAAGTCAATGGCGCTTAGAGAAAGAAAGTAAGGCAATCAGAATGGCCGATTTGGAAGCATACAAAGATAAGTTTGGCGAGAGCGGACAGCGGGTTCTGCAGAACGCTCTGAGCGAATCACGGCGTCGCGATCAAAACTACATCGCCGTTGAACATATAATTAGCGGACTGGCGAAGGAAGAGCCCGATCTCTTTAACTCGACCATCCGCGGTCTTGCCCTCGATCCAATCCTGGTCGCCAGAGCTATCGACAAGCGGTTGGACAATACTCGCCAACACGTGGGTAAGGGATTCCGGATCGCTCCCGATACGACT
The DNA here is from genome assembly GCA_033850605.1 of Blastocatellia bacterium. Classification (GTDB taxonomy): domain Bacteria; phylum Acidobacteriota; class Blastocatellia; order Pyrinomonadales; family Pyrinomonadaceae; genus UBA11740. The sequence goes on from JAWWPL010000344.1 coordinate 19,682, forward strand.
GATCTGTTCAAGCGCGCCATGGAGCGCGCTCGCTCGCGGGGGCGAAAGACGATCGAAGCCACGGACATCTTTGACGTGCTGTCGAACTATGACAGTCTCCTGGTCGAAGTCCTGCTCAATCTGGGCGCAACGCCGGAAGCGGTGGTCGAGCACGTTCGCACCAACGTAAACGAGCGCGAGCAGCACGAGGAGCAGTATCGCAAGAAGTTCGAGTTACCTCCTTACCTGAAACATTTTGGTGTGTCGTTGAATCGTATGGCGCGGGCCGACAAAATCCCGCCCACGATCGGGCGCGAAAAAGAGATTCAGCAAATCATAGAAATTCTTTGTCACCGAGAGCGTGCCAATTCACCGATGCTGGTCGGCGAGCCGGGCGTAGGGAAAACGGCGGTAGTGGAAGGCCTCGCTCGCATGATCGAACTCGAGCCCCAGAAAGTGCCGGCTCGTCTGCGCAACTCGCATGTGGTGCAACTGCAAATGGGTGGCATTGTCGCCGGCACCATGTTGCGCGGCATGTTCGAAGAACGCATCAAGGGCATCATCGATGAAGTTAAAGAGCGCGATAACATGATTCTCTTCATCGACGAAGCCCATACGATCATTGGCGCCGGCGCTGCGCTGGGGACCTCCTCCGACGCAGCGAATATGTTCAAGTCAGCCCTCGCCAAAGGCGAATTGCGAATTCTGGGCGCGACTACACTGACTGAATACAAAGAATATATCGCCGAAGACGAAGCATTGGCGCGCCGCTTCCGCCTGGTGAAAGTTGACGAGCCGACCATTGGCGAAACTCGTGAGATCCTGCTCGGTGTGCGGCCGCGACTGGAGCGGAATTATTCGGTGCAAATTTCGGACGAAGCCATTAACACCGCTCTGGAGATGGCGCCCAAGTACATTCGAAACCTGCATCTGCCGGATAAAGCCATTGGCTGGCTCGACACTGCTTCAGTAAAAGTTGAGATTAACGAGCCGCACACGATGATCGTCAAGCCGGAACATGTGATTGACGTAATCTCGCAGGAGTCGCGAATTCCGCGCGACATGATCTTTCGCGACACGAGCGATCGTTTCGCTTTGACGGAAGTACAACTCTCTGAACGCGTGATTGGCCAGAAAGAAGCGATCAAAGCAGTAGCCCAGAGATTGCGGCTCAACAAAGGGCCGCTAAAAGAGTCGCACTATAAACCTGACGGCGTGTTGCTATTCCTCGGCCCTACCGGTGTGGGCAAAACCGAATTGGCCAAAGCTGTGGCTGAATTCATGTTTGGTGACGATCACAAGATGGTCCGTCTGGACATGTCCGAGTACGGCGACGGCACCGTGGGGATTGAAAAACTGATCGGCATGCCGCGCGGCATCGTGGGCTCAGAGCGCGGGGGAATTTTGACCGAGCAGTTGCGCGAAAACCCGTATACCGTCTTGCTGCTCGATGAAGTTGAAAAAGCTTCACCGTATCTGATGAATATTTTTCTGCAGGCCTTCGATGAAGGATGGCTGACCGACGGCCGCGGCCGGCGCGTCTATCTCTCTGACGCAATCGTGATCATGACCTCGAACCTGGGCTCAGACAGCTTTAAGAAGTATGAAAAGCCTTTGGGTTTCGGCACCAAGACGGCCAGCGACTTTCGTCAGATCAAGAACGACGTGATGAAAGCCGCCGAGCAGCGCTTTTCCCCTGAGTTCCGCAATCGGATAGACGAGATCGTGGTCTTCGCACCCCTGACCATGGATGAAGTTAAGCAGATCGCGCAAATCTATCTGGAAAAGACGCGGCGCCAGATGAAGAGCCAGGGCAAATCGTTTCAGACCACTGATCAAGCCCTCTCGCTAATCACCGAGAAGGGTTTCAGCATGCAATACGGTGCGCGTTTCCTGAAGCGTTTCATCGACGAGAGAGTGAAACTGCCGATCACCACGATGTGGAAAGAAGGAACGAATTTCATCGTCGACGTCGAAGACGGGGAAGTAGTTACGAAGATTGCCGACGCGCCGGACGGCGCCTTATCTTGATTGACCTATCGGTCGTAGCAGTACGTCCAGAAGTGTGGAATCGGGCCTCAAATCTCTGAGGCTCTTTTCTTCTTGCTCCACAATGAGACGATCCCTCGTTAGCACACTCATCGCAAACTCTTTTCTGTTACTGGCGGCGTCCGTCTGCGCCGCCCAAATCCCAAAACCAAGCCCCGCGACCACCGATGAAAAGGCGGAAACGCTCCTGCAGAAAGCTGTCCAGGCAATGGGCGGCGAGCGTTACGTGAACGTCAAGACCATCATCGGCCGTGGCTTCTTTACTGATTTCAAAGACGGTGTGTCTGGCATTCCGGTTCACTTCGTCGACTACATAGTCTATCCGGACAAAGAGCGCACCGAATTCAGCGGCGGCGGTCAACGACTGATTCAGACAAACGATCGAGATCGCGGTTGGATTTACGACGGCGCGGCGCTTACTCTTAAGGACCAAACTGCCGCGCAGCTGGAAGAGTTTCGGATGACGACGCGTACGGGGATCGAGAACCTGCTGCGCGGCGGGTGGCGCGCTCAGGGCGCTAAATTGAGTTACGCCGGGCGCCGTGAGGCGGGCTTGGCGCGCCGTAACGAAACAGTGCGGCTTACCTATCCGGATGGTTTCTGGATCGAATACGAGTTTGCCGCGGTCGATGGATTACCCGCCAAGGTCCTTTACCAACGCAAAGAGAAAAGACCTGACAGCGACGAAACGGAAGACGTACCGGAAGAAGATCGCTTGTATAAACCAATCACTACCGATGGCGTGGTGGCCCCTTATGTGATCGATCACTTCCGTAACGGCCAGCAAACCAGCCGCACCAGCTATGACTCAGTAGAGTTCAACAAGCCAATCGCCGACTCGCTATTCGCCAAGCCGGCGAGTTTCAAAGCGGTTAAGTGATCAGTTCTCCTTTCAATATTTGAGATCGGGGCATTTGAGCCCGGCCTGAAAGTGGCCATGCTTGAGTGATGGGCACGTTCTAATGTCCGACGAACTTGAGTTTGTCGCTTCAAGTCGAGAAAAGGTAAGAGTAACGACAAACTGAAGCAAACTCTGAACAAGTTCCTTCGACGCGTAGCGTCGATCTGAATTTAGCCCGGCCTTTCAAGGCCGGGAAAAGGTCAACGAAGTATTCGCGCCGCGTAGCGACGCCTGAAATTAGGGCGAATTCAATCGTCGCGACGAGACGAGCTCACCACCTGATCCGGCGTTAAAACGCCGGGCTAGACTCATACCGACGCTACGCGTCGAAGGGCCCTTGTTCAAGTATCCTGAAGTTTGTCGGACATTAAATCAAAAGCGGTGTCGCGCTGCGGTTGCCAATCAATGCGGAGGCTCCCCCTATGGCCATTAATCCAACTATCCGAACTACTGCCAGAGATCGCCGCCTATACATTGGGTTCGCCATGCTGATGCCCTTGATTGTTCTCGCGGGCTTTGCGCGAACTTATTATCTGAAAGGCCTCTTTGGTTACCCGCCACTGCCAAGTCTGCTGGTACACATACACGGCCTGGTGATGACTTCATGGGTAATTCTTTTTATTGCTCAGATCTCGCTGGTGGCCAGGCGCCGCACCAGGACTCATCAACGCCTGGGTGTGTTGGGAGCAGTGCTTGCCGGATTGATTGTGGTTGTCGGAGTGTCGACGGCGATTGCCGCGGCTGCGCGTGGTTCTTCACCGGGACCGCCGCCGCTCCAGTTCCTAATCATTCCGCTGGGCGACATGTTGGTATTTGCGATACTCGTCGGGACGGCCCTCTACTATCGCCGCGGCCGTTTGGATATTCACAAAAGGCTAATGCTACTGGCAGCTGTAAACCTGCTGGCGCCGGCGATCGCGCGCATTCCGCTGAGCTTTATCGCCAATGGCGGCGCACTGGCGTTCTTTGGCCTGACCGACTTGTGCATCCTGGCCTGCGTTGGTTTCGACACTATCAGGAATCGCAGGCTGCACCCGGCATTCATGTGGAGCACGCTCTTTATCATTGCCGCCCAGCCGCTGCGCCTGATGTTGGCGGGAACGGATCTCTGGTTGCGATTTGCGACTGCGTTGGTAGGGTTATGGAAGTAATCACGCCGAGCGGCTCGCAGCTTTTTCCCGCACCGATGCGGCCTCAGATCGGCTAACGTTATCTCGATCTGCTTCCGGTAACGGAAGGCCGGCCATCTTAGCAAAGAGTCGCTCATACTGATCCACGACATAGTCCCAATCGTAGTATTCCAACACGCGCGCCTGGGCACGATTACGATAGGAATGCACCAGCGATCCGTCGCGCAAAACCCGCTGCAGCTTCTCAGCCAGATCGTTTTCATCCGTGTAGGCTATGCCGGCATCGCCAATGGCCTCGATGTTTTCCGGGGCGGCGAGGGTCAACACGCAA
>JAWWPL010000347.1:0-3642 GCA_033850605.1 Blastocatellia bacterium
CGAGCGGTAGTAGCGACCGGGTCCCAATGTACCCGCCGGTCGAGATGGCCAGGGTGTGACCCGGTCGCTACCGCTCGCGGTACTGACCTCACACACTCGCTTTGCCCGCTGGCGGACAGGATGTCCGCGCTCCGGGGCCTGGTCCATTGGAAACGATTCAGTCGGCTCCGGCTTGCGCTGCATTTTTGATCGCCATCTGGTTCGCACCGCTTTCGGCGACCAGATTTGAAGCGCGCAGCAAACTCTCAAAAGTGCCCGCGTCGCTCCACCAGCCTTCGAGGTCATCCCAGGTCATTTCGCCACGCTCGATATACGCATTGTTAACGTCCGTGATCTCAAGCTCACCACGGCCCGACGGTTTGAGCGTGCGAATGATCTCAAACACTCGCGCGTCGTACATATAAATTCCAATCACGGCATACTCGGACTTCGGATCGTTCGGCTTTTCTTCGATCTGCACCACGCGCCGGCCGTCGAGCTGCGGCACACCGAAGCGTTGCGGGTCGGGTACCTTTTTAAGAAGAATCTTTGCGCCCTGGTTTTGTTGCCGGTATGAGTCGGCCGCCGCCCGAATATTTCCCTGAATGATATTGTCGCCGAGTACGACGCAGATCGGATCCGTGCCGGCAAAGTGCTCAACCAGCGACAGGGCGGCCGCAATTCCCCCCTCGCCTTCCTGATAGGTATAGTTGAGATGTTTTAGTCCGAAAGCTTTTCCGTTGCCGAGCAGTTTCAGGAAGTCACCCGCCGAGTTTCCCCCGGTGACGATCATGATGTCGATGATACCGGCATTCACCAGCGTTTGAATCGGATAATAGATCATCGGCTGGTCATAGACGGGCAGCAGATGTTTGTTTGTTACCGAGGTCAACGGCCGCAGCCGCGATCCTGAACCACCAGCCAAAACGACACCCTTCATTCCATAGCCTCCAACCGGTTTTGCTATTTGTTAGTGGTTTCGATTTCTGAAACTACATGACTACTAACTACAACTATCAATCAATAAAACGTTCGAACCACAACTCGAGCATTAACAGCGTCCACAGCCGATGCGAATGATCGGCTTTAACGGAGATGTGTGAATCGATCAGCTGTCGCACCATCTCCGGCTTGAAAATTCCGCGCGCCAGGGCCTTCTCCGAAAGCAGTGTCTGGCGCAGGAATGGCTGCATCGCGCCCCGAAACCAATGCCCGATGGGAACGCCGAATCCCATCTTCCTGCGGTTCAGGTTCTCTGCCGGTACCAGCTTCTTCAGCACCCGCTTGAGCAAGTATTTTGTCGTCAAGCGGCGCAGCTTTAGATTTTCCGGCAAGCTGGCTGCAAATTCCATCAGGTGATGATCGAGAAACGGCGAGCGCGCTTCCAGCGATACCGTCATACTCGCGATGTCCATCTTAACCAACAAATCGTTGGGCAGATAAGTCATCGTGTCGGTAAGCAGCGCGGCATCAACGATCCCCGACCCGTTCGCTTTGGCGAACCACGGTTCCAGGATCGAGGCAGTGCGGAAAGCCGCGGTCTGATGACGGAAATCAGTAGAATAAAGGTTCTGTTTCGAGGCCTCATCGAACGCGCTGACCCAACGCAGGTAACGTTCGACCGGGGGTAATGACGCGGCGGCAAGAAATCGCTTTGCCTTCCGCAACGGATTCTGGCGCGCATCAAACCCAGGTAGGGCATTGACGACCTTCGATATCACTCCGTTGCGCAAGGCCCCCGGCATGTTCGCGTACTTCTGGGCGATACTCATCGCTGCATAGCGCTCGTAACCGGCAAAGCACTCGTCGCCGCCATCGCCGTTCAAAGCCACTGTGACAAAGGCCCGGGTCTCTTTAGAAACGTAGTAACTGGGAATTGCGGATGAATCGGCAAATGGTTCGCCATAGTGTTCGACCAAAGTCGGCAGAACTTCCATCGCGTCCGGCCGGACGATGAATTCATGATGGTCGGCGCCGACGTGTTCGGCGACGCGGCGCGCGTGATGCAGCTCGCTGAAGTCCTGTTCGTCAAAACCGATCGAGAAGGTCTTGATCTTTTCCGAAGACTCCTCGGCCATCAGCGCCACGACGGCGCTCGAATCGATACCGCCGGAAAGAAACGCGCCCAGGGGGACTTCCGACATTAGACGCACCCGCACGGCTTCGCGCAACAACTCAACCACGCGCGCGCCGGCTTCTTCTTCGCCGATGCTGAGTTTTTTTGAAAAGTCGAGTTGCCAGTAACGCTCGGTCTTGATTTCGCCGTCGCGCCACAGCAGCCAGTGACCCGGCTCGAGCTTGCGAATCGCTTGATACGCAGTCAGCGGAGCGGGAACGCAAATAAATGACAGGTAATGATGAATCGCCTCGAAATCGACGTCGCGGCTAATGCGCGGGTGTTCGAGCAACGCAGTGAACTCAGAACCGAAAACTAATTCACCGTCGAGTTTCGCGTACAGCAGCGGCTTCTTGCCTACGCGATCGCGAGCCAGGAAAAGAGAGTTGGTCCGCTTGTCCCAGATCGCGAACGCGAACATGCCCCGCAGATATTTTGGACACTCGGTGCCGTATTGATCGTAAGCGTGAACTATCGCTTCAGTGTCACTGTCCGTGTAGAACTGGTGTCCAAGCTTTTCCAGACGATCGCGCAACTCGCGATAGTTGTAAATTTCGCCGTTGAAAACAATCGAGGCAGTGCCGTCCTGATTATGAATGGGCTGTTGGCCGCTTTTTAGATCAATGATCGCCAGCCGGCGCATAGCCAGACCAACACCGTCGCTGAAATAAAAGCCATCCTCGTCGGGCCCCCGGTGCCGGATGGCCTCGTTCATGCGCGCGACCAGCTCGCGATCAACCGGCGCGCCGTCACTGCGAACAATGCCTGCTATGCCACACACTTTGTTAAGCGGATGATGAAAGTAGAGACCGGAGGAGTTCGAAGAACAGAACCAGTTACCTTCTCTGTACTATCTTTCTAAGAATGACTTTCGACCAAGCTGGTCTTAATATTAGCGGACGCTTGCATCCATGTCCAAAAGCACCGGAATCGGTGACGGTTCAGTTTCCCGGAGAGCTGAAGTCGTTTGCATCAGGATTTCGCGAGGTGATTATCGAGATAATCGAAAACCCTAAACTGCCTCAACCGCTTGGAGATCAGTAAGGCTGCCTTCGTTACTCGGTCCAAAATCCCATGCAAATAAGATGAAACCAGGTTCACCGGAAAAATCGAGACCTCGCTTCGCCAGCCGTCGTGCGCGCCTCCTTTTGGTTTTGGCGGCCGCGATATTTCACGTTTCGGTGACGGCCACCGTACTCATGCTTGCTAAATCGCCCCCGGGAAGCTCCGAGTTCAATCAAACGGGCCTGGGCACGTTCGCCTCGGACGGCTTCATGTATCAGGACGAAGTCGTTGAGTTGTGCGGCGTCCTAAAGAACCAGGGACTAGTCGCATGGGCAAACTGGCCCACGCAATTACACGTACGACTCTATTCTTTGCCGGTCGCCTTTCTGAACGGTGGAACACATTTTGATATTCTCAGTATCGAGCCGTTGAATCTTATCTACTATCTGGCGATTCTGATTCTGGTTTGTAAACTGGGAGAGATCGTTTTCAATTATCGAACCGGACTGATGGCGGCTATGGCCGTCGCAATCTGGCCATCG
>JAWWPL010000381.1:0-5916 GCA_033850605.1 Blastocatellia bacterium
CAAGAGTGGCTATCGGCACCAGACGGTAATAGCCGGCAGTCCGGTTTGGGGGAGAATGACAACTCCTTTGCGCATGCTGCTTGAACACTCACAAATCGCCCAAAAAATGCGCACCGCCTTGTTAAGACGGAAGCGGCGACAGGTGTCTGAGGAAGCGTTGAAACGGGTGGGCAAGACAACTTCGGTAGCAGAGTTGGAGTTGTCTGTCCTGGATAGGCTTGCGTCGTTCGCCAGGGAGAAGAGTTCCCTTCTGATAGTGAGCTGGAGTGATGAGAATGATTCTTACTATTGGCTCAAGGCATGGGCGAGTCAAAACGGAATCGCTTTCGCTGACTGGGCGTCGAAGGCTAACTCTGTGCGGGCGGCGATACCGGCACTGCCCCTTGACAATCCACATTCAACCGGACATCACCGCGGTTGGACCAACTCTACGATCGCAACAGAGTTCGCGCGACAGATAAAAGCATCCAGGCGGTGACCAGCTTTCACTAAAGAATGTAAGTTATAATCACCGCATGAACTGTCCCGTTTGCAAAACAATCGAACTAACTACCGCGGAACTAGACGAGAATCTTAATTCTCTAAACTGTCCGGGTTGCGGTGGCAACTGGATCCGGGGAGCCGAGTACTGGAAGTGGGTCGAAACGCATGGTTCTGAACTCGCGGAGCGTTTGCTTCCATCTGAGAATTTGTCACTGGCTGAGCCGGGCCTGCCGATAGACTGTCCCGAGTGCCGTTTCCGCATGGTCAAGTTCCTGGTTGGACGCGGCCTTAACTTTACAATCGACCATTGCGAAGGCTGCAAAGGTATCTGGCTTGACCGGTATGAATGGGAGGCTTTAAAGAAACGCAATCTGCATGATGACCTTAATCTGGTTTTCACTTCCTTCTGGCAAACCGAGGCCAATCGAACCGCCCGGAAGAAGCGCATGGAAGATATCTATGTCAGCAGATTCGGCATCGAGGACTATACGGAGATTAAGAGGATCCGTTGGTGGCTTGATACCAAGACCAACAAAGAAGAGTTGCTTGCCTACCTGACCGATCGAGATCCCTACGCGGCTTGATTTGTCTCGATTGAAAACTTCCGTGTCGGCGAAGTCGAATGAATATTAAGGCCTACCTCGAAAGACTTAATTACACCGGCCCACTTGCCCCCAGCGCCGAGACGCTGCGTCTCTTACAAGTAGCGCACCTGCAAACCGTCCCTTTCGAGAATCTGAGTATTCACTCAGGCGAGCCAATCGTCCTTGAAGAAGAAGCTTTGTTTGACAAGATAGTGACCCGGCGTCGCGGTGGCTTTTGTTACGAACTCAACGGCTTGTTCGCTGGCCTGCTGCGCGCGTTAGGTTTCGACGTCACCATGCTTTCGGCACGCGTCGCGAACGCTGAAGGCATCTTTGGACCTGAGTTTGATCACATGGCTCTGATTATCACAATCGACGAACGCTGGCTTGCAGACGTGGGATTTGGCGATTCATTCTTAGAGCCGCTGAGACTCGATCAAGAAAAGACCCGGGTACAGGGCAACCATGCTTATCGTGTAGTTCGCGAAGGCGAATGCCTGGTGCTCATGCGGCATTCCGATGACGATGAGTGGAAGAGCCAATATCGCTTCACTTTGAAGCCTTATACGTTTTCCGACTATGCAGAAATGTGTAGCTATCATCAAACATCACCAGAATCGCACTTCACCAAAGCCCGTATTTGCTCAAGAGCGACGTCTGATGGAAGAATCAGCTTGAGCGACTCGCGTTTTATTACGACGACCTCCGACGGCAAACGGCAAGAGCGTATCCTGACTAATCCGGAAGAATATGCGACCATACTGCGCGAACATTTCGGTGTCGTTATGACCGGGAATGCGGGTCAGGTTATACGAAGACGAGGTGAGTTGATTATGAATGATCCAGACCCAGACAAGCTTTGGTACCAACCAAATCTGGATGTCTTTTTGAACCGTTGGTTTTCAAACTATGAAGAAGCTCGGCGGGCGCTCGATAGCGGGGACGGTTTTCTGCTGCCTTACAAGAACCATTTTTTTGTCTGTGAAGCTGACCTAATCAAAGCGCTGGGCCTGGAGCCTGATGATCCGGATTGGGAAAAAATTGGCCGCGATGCCGTGATGCCAAAGGATCCTGAGGCGTTCGAACGATTGCGTAAAAAGCGCCTAGAGGCTGTGGCCAAAGCGCCAGAACCACGAACCGCTCATTAGAGAGAACTGCCCTGAGTTGGTTTTCGTGTTCTTTCTAGTTTGGGAAGAACGATCCACGAAATCACACGAACAAGACGAACTCCGCTTCGTGAAATTTCGTGGATTGTTTGCCTGGAGAGCGGCAGTCTCTTCTCCTAAACGCCATGAACGTTCAGCAAGCTTACACGGATTGGTCGGCGACGTACGATCAGGATCGAAACCTGACGCGCGATCTGGACGAAATGATCACCAGAGAGATGCTGGCCGCTCTGCGGAGCAACTCGACACTCGAGATTGGCTGTGGGACCGGGAAAAATACCGCGCTGCTGGCTCGGATTAGTCAGCACGTCTCTGCCCTCGACTTCTCACTGAGCATGATCGAAAAGGCGCGAGAAAAACTTTCGTCTGACAGTGTAAAGTTCATCGTCGCAGACATCTCACAGCCATGGAGTTTTGCAGATCGTTCATTCGATCTGATCGCCTGCAACCTGGTGCTTGAACACATCGCCGACCTTTCGTTCGCATTCGCGGAAGCGGCTCGTGTGCTCAGTCAGAATGGACGGTTCTTTATTTCCGAACTTCATCCTTTCCGGCAATACCAGGGGACCCAGGCCAGGTTTGAACGACATAACCAAAAGACTCAGATCCCGGCCTTTGTGCATCATGTCTCAGACTTCATCGGTGCAGCCGAGGCTAACCAATTGTCACTCATCGGAATAAAAGAATGGTGGCACTCAGAGGATCAAAACAAGCCGCCCAGGCTAGTTTCCTTCATGTTTGAGAAACTACGCAAAGACTAGCGAGCAGTCTTTTTAATGACGGCGGCCGTACTTACGGGAACACGCCCGGATTTCCGTCGTGTAGCTCTTAGCTTCTGCGCCAGAGACGTTCGGTTGCGCAAGTGAATCACAGAATGAAGGAACGTCTGAACAAGTCCTTTCGACGCGTAGCGTCGGTCTGAATTTAGCCCGGCCTTTTAGAGGGTGTGTCAGAAGCCCGACCGTGAGGGAGGGCGAGACTCGCAATGATTCTTGATTGAAGTAAACTGGCGGCGAATTGCTGTATTGCCGCCGATGGATGACCTTGGCGAGCGTTGCCCTTGCTCACGCGCGGGCTTCTGACACACCCTCTTTAGGGCCGGAGAAACGCACAGAGGGGTCCGCGTCGCGTAGCGGCGCCTGAAGCCTGAGAGCATTCAATCGTCGCTACGCGACGAAGGTAAAAGAGAACAACGGATTCCGGCGTTGAAACGCCGGGCTAAACTCATACGACGCTACGCGTCGAGGCACTTGCGCAGGTCGTCCTGCCTTCTGTGCCACCTCAGAGGCAATAGCCACTCTTTCGACTGGAGATGATTATGAATAAAACGAGACGGTTACCAGCTTTCGGGTTGGCTTTCGGGTTAGTTCTGGCTGCCGGGTTAATCGGTGGCGCCATTACCGAGCGCTTGAATTACACCGTTCCAACTGAAGCGCAACGCACCGACCGGCCGCCTGGCAGGCCTGATCGTTGGGAGTATTGCGCGCTCAGCAAAGCAGCGGTCGGCGCCAGCCGGGGTGGGCTTTACTCGATTACTTACTTTCGGGATGGCGGTGCTCAGGTGGTTGAAGCTGAAGAGTTGGCTACCGAGCGCTATGGGCCGGCCCGGGCGATCGCCCAGCTAGGTCAGGCGGGTTGGGAAATGGTTGGTGAGGGTCCACTCGACGCTAGAGCCGGTTCGACTAATGCCATCTACTTCAAACGACTGGGTCGATAGTCCGATCTGCACTAATCGAGCGAAACTGGTACGGAACCCGTCTCGGTAGGATGCGCGGCAAACGTCCGACGCGTGGCGCGTCTAAGTAACCGACCGAACAAATTAATTCACTATGGGCAAAAAATTCTTCTGTCGAAATTTGCTTGCTGCTTCAGCGATCATTCTGGTCTTAGTGAGTAGCTGTACTCTCATGTCTCGCCGAGTGAAGGTCGGGGAGGAATTCACCTTGAAGCCCGGCGAAAAGGTCTCGATCGCGGGAGCCGATCTTACAATTAGGCTGAAAGCGGTAGGTCATCAATGGTATGTTGACCGGCGAGCTGATTCGCCGTATGTCGAATTGATTTTGTCGGACGTGGGTGCTTCGGAGCATAACTTGACCCTGAGCGAGTCTGAGACTGTTGGCAGTTACAACATCAAACTCGTTGCGGCAAATCCCTTTAGTAGTAACGGCGGCCCGGATTGCAAGCTGATAGTTACGTCACGCTAGAAATACCGGCAACAACTGCCCTATGAAGACTGACGAAACACAGAATTGGGATCGAAGCTGGGGGTTGCTGTTCGCGCGGCTGGTTCTAGGATTGATTTTTTTCATGGCGGGCGCATGGAAGGTTTTTCAGTTGGGTCCTCTTGAGCACGCTCGCAAATATTTCCTGCCCTTTTCCGACACCTTTCTTCCCGTCTGGTCTTTGTGGCTGGTCGGCGTAACGGTTCCCTTTGTCGAACTGGTGGCCGGCGCGCTTGTAATTCTCGGCCTTCGTACTCGTGCCGCGCTGGTGGCGCTGGGATTTGTGTTGGCGATTGTCACCTTCGGCCACTTGCTGAAAGAGCCGCTCTACGAGTTTCATACTCACGTTATTCCGCGCCTGGCACTGTTGCTATTCATTCTGCTGCTGCCGCGCCGCGACGACCGCTTCTCGCTCGATTACGTTTTGAGCCGAAGGTGGAAAACAGAACCGGATCGATAAGATTTCACCAAACCGCTACCATCGATTCCTTGTGAAGAAGTCCTGGCGCCAATTCGCGATCTTCGGCCTGTTTCTTCTTGCCGGGCTGATCGCCTACTCGAACATCATTAACTCGTGGTTTCTATCGGACGATTTTGCTCAGATTGGAAAGGTCATCGCCGGAGATCTTTCGGTAGTTTGGGGCAAAGAGCACGGCGGTTTCTTCAGACCTCTGTTTATCCTGAGCTATCTGATTGATACCACCGTGTGGGGAGCCAGACCGTTGGGCTTTCACCTGACGAACGTTGTCTTTCATTCGCTGAATGCGTTCCTTACTTTTATTCTCTCGCAGCGACTAGTTGGTGATCTGAAGCTTTCCGCGCACACAAAACGAATGATCTCTGTCGGCGCCGGTGCTCTTTTCCTTTTGCATCCCTCTCATACCGAAGCAGTGTCCTGGATTTCAGGACGGGCCGATGTGCTGGCGACGTTTTTCTGTCTGGCGTCGCTTTTGTCATGTCTCGAATACGCTCGCAGCCGGCGCATTGCGCACCTGGGGTTATCCCTCTTGTGTTTCACACTCGCCCTGCTGGCAAAAGAGTCTGCCGTCTGCCTGCCTTTCCTGGTCCTGACAGTGGGATTACTCACCGGCGGCACACGCACGGACAGGAACGCGTTCCGGCGCTTTCTTACGGCTATGGCAATTTATTTTTCAATCCTGCTGCTCTTCGTTGCCGTCAGGTGTTTCTTCATCGGTTCGCTGGTTGGGGGATACGGTGCCAGCCAGCACTTAAATTTCTCTCCCACGTGGTTACGAGACCGTCTGCTCGAGGCCGCGGTGCGATCGGTTCTGCCGGTGTTGCCGTCGCAACTGTCCTGGTACCTTTTTAAGCCGCTGCAATCGCGGGCATTCATCCTCTTCTCGCTGGCCTGTGCCGGTGCAGTCGCGGTGGCGATCGTTCTTAGACGTCGTTGGTACGAACCTTCTGATCTGAAGGAGCAGAATACATTCCTGCTTGGGC
>JAWWPL010000352.1:0-3485 GCA_033850605.1 Blastocatellia bacterium
TGTAGACTTCCAGGGTGCCTGTTTCGCAACGGGGACAAGCTTCGCCGGAGTTAACCGTCCGCAGGTCAGCCCATTGATCGACCGGAATGTCCCGTTCGATGTCGACTCCACGAAGATGATGGTCGTCTTTATTGGCGCCGGTGGTCATGTTGCGACGATGCTTAAGGCCAAGGTCGGAGATGATAAATAACTTTGGCGTAGTCTGTTTGGCACGAACCCCGCCGAGGCTGCCCGCACTGGCGCCGAGCAATTCGCGAATCTCTTCCGGCTGGGCCGCGCGCGAGGCAGTTGCGCCGATCGCATCGGCGAACTTAACTTCGTGCAGTTGATGGTCGCCCCGAAGCAAAGCCAGGACCGGACGCGGTTCGCCGCCGATAGTAGCAATAAAAACCAGTGACTTAATTTGCCGATCCGCCGCGACCAGATAAGGAGTCCTCGCAAGGTCTTCAATCGTGCGAACACCGGGAGTCGGAAACTCTTCCGGCTGCTCAGCTCCGGCTTCATCTTCAATGACGGGCAGACGCGACGTGGCTTTCTCAACGTTGGCCGCATATTCACAGTTTGAACAGCTCGCGATCAGATCTTCACCGGCGTCTGTCTTCGCCACGAATTCGTTCGATTCAGAACCGCCCATGGATCCTGATGAGGCTTCCACAATGGAAAACTCAATTCCACAACGCGTGAAGATTCGCTGGTAAGCCTCGCGCTGATCCGCAAACGAGCGATCGAGTCCCGCCCGGTCCACATCAAAAGTGTAGGCATCTTTCATGATGAAGGTGCGCAGACGCATCAGGCCTGACTTGGGTCTCGGCTCGTCGCGAAACTTGATTTGGATCTGATACCAAACCTGTGGCAGTTGCTTATACGATCTGATTTCGTTTCGAGCAATCGAGGTGAAGATTTCTTCATGCGTCATCCCCAGACACATGTCCGCGCCTTTGCGATCTTTCAGACGAAACATGTCGTCGCCGATAGCGCTCCAGCGTCCTGACTCCTGCCAGATTTCGGCCGGATGAAGTGCGGGCAGATAGAACTCCTGCCCGCCGATGCGGTTCATTTCTTCGCGCAGGATCTGCATGACTTTCAGAGCAATACGTTGGCCCAGCGGCAGATACGAATAAAGGCCGGCGGCCAGTTGGCGCACGATTCCCGCGCGCAGCAGCAGCTTGTGCGAAACGACCTCGGCATCAGCCGGGTCTTCCCGAAGTGTCGGAATGAAAAATTGTGACCAGCGCATAGGGAAACATTCTCGCTTAGCCACAGCAGTGAACGCAAACAAGCGTCTGCGGCCTTGATTAGGAGATCATCATCGATGGTTACCGCGGCTTTGCCGCCTGATGTGCGGAAAGCCTGTGGCTTTCCGATGGCGCAACTTATTTCTGCTGGGCTTCGCCCCATGGAGGCGGTAGCCTCTTTCTTCATGGGTGCACTGCGGAAAGGCGGAGCCTTTCCGCACATCAGGCGGCGAAGCCGCTATCAGCTGCGCTAGTCCCGCGCGGTCAAAACTTCGGTTGCGGCACTCAAACGCGTGATGTACCATCGCGCTTAGAAATCCAACAGCGAGCGGAAAAAATGAAAATAGCAATCGCCAGCGATCACGCCGGTTACGAAGAGAAGGAACGTCTGAAACCGGTGCTCGATGAACTTGGGATTCAATATGAAGATCTGGGTACAGGCTCGGAAGAGTCAGTGGACTATCCGGATTATGCGCGCAAAGTTGCCGAAGAGGTTGCCCAGGGCCGCGCCGAACAGGGACTGCTGGTTTGCGGCTCAGGCACGGGAATGGCAATGGCCGCGAACAAAGTTCCCGGCGTGCGTGCGGCCGTCGCCTGGAATGAAGAGATTGCGCGACTGGCGCGCGAACACAACGACGCAAATGTTTTGTCGCTGGGTGCGCGAGTAACTCCCTCCGGTGATCTTCCCAAAATCGTGCGCGCCTGGTTCGCCGCGAAATTCGACCACGGCCGGCATGAGCATCGAGTCCAGAAGATTCGCGAGATCGAGCAGGGAGAAATGGCTCAACGCGCAAAGTGCTAAAGCGAGTCTGTTAGACTAATTGACCTTCAAATCAAAGATAAGAAAGCGAACCAAATGACCGATTCGAGGAACGCTCGGCTCGCCGAAGTCGACCCACTAATTGCCAGCGCCATCGACCACGAAGTCGCGCGCCAGGCTAACGGGCTGGAGCTAATTGCCAGCGAGAACTTTGTCAGTGAAGCCGTGCTTGAAGCGGCCGGGTCAGTCTTCACCAACAAATACGCTGAAGGCTATCCCGGCAAACGCTACTATGGCGGCTGTGAGTATGCCGACGTTGTCGAACAGACTGCGATCGATCGCGCGAAGGAATTGTTCGGCGCCGATCACGCGAACGTGCAACCGCACAGTGGCGCCCAGGCGAACATGAGTGTTTATCTGGCGGCGATCGAGTACGGCGATACGATTCTCGGCATGAATCTCTCTCACGGCGGGCATTTGACGCACGGGCATCCGCTAAACTTTTCCGGTCTGAGCTACAAAGTTTTTGATTACGGCGTCTCGCGCGAGACCGAAACCATCGACTATGACGAACTTCAACGCATCGCCGAAGAACACAAACCGAAATTATTGGTCTGCGGCGCTTCGGCTTATCCGCGCATCATCGATTTTGATCGAATTAGTGAAATAGCGAAGAACGTCGGCGCGCGGATGTTTGCCGACATCGCGCACATTGCCGGACCGGTGGTGGCCGGTTTACATCCCTCGCCGGTGCCGGTGGCTGATTATGTGACGACGACTACACACAAGACTCTGCGTGGACCGCGCGGCGGGTTGATCTTGTGCAAGGAAGAGCACGCGAAAGAGATCGATCGGCGTTTGTTTCCCGGAGTGCAGGGTGGGCCTCTGGTACATATCATTGCTGCGAAAGCAGTAGCGTTTGGCGAAGCTCTGCGTGACGACTTCAAAGAATATCAGCGGCAGATCCTGGCGAATGCGAAGGCGCTCTGTCTCGAGTTGCAGCAACAGGGCCTGCGCATTGTGTCCGGCGGCACCGACAATCATTTAATGCTGGTCGATGTCTGGATGGATGGGAAGGGAATCACCGGCAAGGTCGCCGAGAAAGCGCTTGAGGCCGCCAACATCACCGTCAACAAGAACACGATTCCTTTCGATCAAAACAAGCCGTTCGTCGCCTCGGGCTTGCGCATCGGCACACCCGCAGTCACCACGCGCGGCATGAAGGAAGCGGAGATGGTTGAGATTGGGAGGCTGATAGCACAAGTGGTTAATGAACCCGAGTCGGAGGCTGTGCGCACCCAGGTTAAGCAGGGCGTGGCTGAGTTGACGGCGAGGTTTCCGCTGTATGCTAAGCGGTTGAAGGAGCACCTAACTGGGGTCAATCGAGCAAATTGAAGGAGCTGCCCGCGAGTTATGAGCATGTCGTCTCAGGCAATCTTGCTCGTTCGACACCCCACGGCCCGACTTAGCACGTGTAGTTGAGCGGTTCA
>JAWWPL010000454.1:0-12039 GCA_033850605.1 Blastocatellia bacterium
ACAGTCAAGCAGCGGAGTTGGCGTCGGCGGCTATGCATCGGCCGGCAGCGGTTTTACCCGCGGGGTATACGGCCAGTCCGATTCGAGTGGCGGCTATGGCCTTCACGGTTACAGTCCAGGCGGTGTGGGTGTCGTCGGTACTACGTTAAGCGGAATCGCTGTATCGGCCCAGGGATCAGGAGGTAATTCTACTGCCTTGGAAGTAAAAAACGGGGCAATCAAGGTGAATGGAGCTAGTCCGCCCGTTTTTGTATTGACGGTTCACGCGGGCGTAAATACTTGCCTGAGCGGGCAGGCGATCAGTATTGACAGCCCGTACTCCAACAACAATCCCAACGCCATTATTCTGGTGACATTTAGTACTGTTGGCCAATTCTTCCCAGTTTCCCTGCCCACTGTGTTTGTCGCTTACTTCAACTCGGACGTTGGCGGATGCCCAGGCCATTTTTGGTTGATTCGTAACACAGACGCCAGCGCCCTCCAGGATAATTTGCGACTGAATGTAATGATAATTGACCCGTAACCATTAGTCGTTCGTGACAAATAAAGAATTCACTCTGATTGGTCACCCAAAACAATCACTGCTATATTGAATTCGCATATTAAGTCATCATGATGCTGCGAATTATGCGAAGGCGGTCTCCGGCGATATTCCTGTTGGTCGGTGCGTTTCTCCTCGGTGCCTGGGGGAACGTAGTCACTGCCGCTTTCTGTCCTCGATACAGGCTGAACCGCGATTGCTGCGTCAAGCAGACTCGCCCGAAATCAAAGCAGGTCGAGCGTACGTCCTCATGCCATCATGAAATGGCCGGCATGCAAATGGGAGACATGCAGAGGGAGAATGAATCTCCCTTTGAATCAGGAGCGGAGCCGCTCGCAAAAGACTCGCCGGTACTGACACCGGAAGCCTCCAGCAAGGAAAGTGCTTTCGATCTGCCCGTCGAAGCTTGTGTACACTGTCTGATTCACTCCCAAACGGTGGCTGGAACAGTTACCGTAATCGCGGTTGATCCATCGAAGCGATTGAGCGAAACCAATGCAGCAGCAGCGTCTTTTGAGGTCGCTCTACCTGCTGCATTTTCAATTTCAATTACGCCTTTTGAGCATGGACCACCGGGCGCATCAGTCCCCCGCCACGTTCTCATCAACGTTTTCCAAATTTAGTTCCTTAATAAATCGTTGCTTACGGTTAGCGTGGACGTGTGCCTTCCTGTGCGCGCCCAACGGTGCTTTTTATTAGGCGAAGAAGTTCAAAGGGGAGCCATGAAGAGTTTAAGTGTTGGCGCTTGCATCCGTATGTCTGGATTCAGCGCAGTCATAATTATCGGTCTAATACTTACGTCCGCTGGCAGGGGCGTTGCGCAAGGGCATGACATGAAGAACATGCCGGGGATGAAAATGCCTAAGCCCAAAGCGAAGGTAACTCGAAGGGCAGCGCCTAAAAAGAGAAGAGTCGCGCGAAAGAACCTACCGCCTAAGAAACGGGACATGAGCAACATGCCGGGAATGAAGATGCCCGTAAAGCATCGACGAAGAGGAGCGTCAGGGAAGAGGAAAGTTCCAGGACCAAAGAAGCAGGAAAACAGAAGTCAGATGAACAGTATGCCGGGAATGAACATGCCGGCTCAGAAGTCACCTTCGGTGGGACAGTCCGCAAAACCGCAGTCTTCCTCTCAGCCAATGCAGATGAATATGCCCGGTATGCAGATGCCGTCTACATCGCCAGGTGCTTCCCCTCAAACACAGACGAACATGCCCGGCATGCAAATGCCGACGGCTTCTCCAAATCCGCAAGCTTCCCCTCAGCAAAAGATGGACACGAACATGCCGATGCCGTCGGCGAGTCCATCTGCCAGCCCGATGGGCCAAATGCCGGGCATGGAGACGAGTAGCGTTAGCATGAGCACGGGGCCGCTAGTGATGTCCGGCGAAACTATGGGCGTCCGGATTGGTGATAGTGAGGCGAACGTAATGAATCTTGGCAAGATGGGATCTGGAACATCCTGGCAGCCAGGCTCATCGCCGATGCACATGATTGATAAGATCGTGGGCAAATGGTTATTGATGGCTCACTATAACTTTATTGTCGACCTCAACGCTCAAGGAGGACCACGTGGCGCCACGAAGTTTGAATCCGCGAACTGGTTTATGCCAATTGCATTCCGGCGCGCAGGACCCGGCACGCTACAACTTCGGGGGATGTTTAGTTTGGAACCATTCACTTTTGCTCGCGGAGGCTCGCCGCTGCTTTTCCAGACCGGCGAGACCTACAAAGGCCAGCCGATAATTGACCGGCAACATCCGCACGATCTCTGGATGGAGTTGTCGGCTCAATACACCGTAGCTCTCGGCGAACGTGGAACATGGTTCACCTACTTCGGCTATCCGGGCGAGCCGGCGCTGGGGCCACCGGCATTCATGCATCGCGCTTCGGCATCGGAAAATCCCTCGGCTGCGCTATCACATCACCTGCAGGATTCCACGCACATTAGTTTTGGGGTACTCACCACCGGTTTCACTTATCGCTGGTTCAAACTCGAAGGCTCTATCTTCAACGGCAGAGAGCCGGATGAGAATCGTTACAACTTCGAGGCCCATCCATGGAATTCTCGCTCTGCTCGCTTGTCGTTCGAGCCCAACAACAACTGGTCGATGCAAGTGAGCTACGGCTTCCTGCGAAGTCCCGAAGCCGCTGAGCCGACCACCGACATTCGCCGCGCGACCGCGTCGCTGCAATACAACAAACTATTTAACCGCGGCAACTGGGCCTCGGCTTTCATCTGGGGACGCAATCACACCAGCAGTCCGAGTGAAGTACACAATCTCAATGGCTACACGGCTGAATCAACGGTCAACTTTCTCGATAAGAACTACGTCTACACGCGGCTTGAATTGGTCGACAAGAATGAACTGCTCCGAGCGAGCGATCGTGCGCTCCTGGGAATCAAGGATGACCATCCTTCCTTTCGGATCGGGGCTTACACATTCGGCGGTGCCCGTGACATCTGGAACAGCAAGCACGTCTCGATGGCCATTGGCAGCGATCTGACTTTCTACTCAAAACCCTCTGAGCTCGATCGACTCTACGGCGCCAATCCCGTGTCGTGGCGGCTGTTCCTGCGCCTGCGACCGACCAAGATGGACATGAGCGGGCACGAAATACACGGCAATATGAAAAAGGACGAACCGACAATGCCGGCCAAGCCTTAGGCAGTGAGGCTTGTGATGAAGCTTGGTTACTCTTGCTTTGTGCTTCCATTGTCCAAGTGGGAACGCGGACGTCTCGTCCGCGACCGGTCCTTTCCCTGAGGAAGAACGATCCACGAAATCACACGAAATGGGCACGAAATAACGTTTCGTGCGGCTTCGTGGATCGTCTTAACTCCCATGAGGGTTTCAAAACAGGGCACCCCCCAAAAGCCGGGATGGGTGGCCGCCATTTCTATCGGCGATATACTGTTCAAATGGAAAATGCGATCTCTTACATTGGCGCTTGAAGTACTGTTATGAAACCTGACGCAGCACCAACTACTATAGGGGAAACCTCAGGCGGAATGCCCGCGCGGGATCCAGTGTGCGGAATGACGGTCGATCCGCGGAGGGCCGCCGGCTCGTTCGAACACAATGGGCAAACTTACTACTTCTGTAACCCGGGCTGTCTCGAAAAGTTCCGCGCCGAGCCTGAGCGATTTCTCAACGCCGCCGCCGCGACTCAAATAGAGAATCAACGCACTCCGCAAAAGGTCTCTCCGAAAGCCGAATACACTTGTCCCATGCACCCGGAAATTCGGCAGGACAGGCCCGGTGCATGCCCTAAGTGTGGGATGGCGCTGGAGCCTGCGACCGTAACCTCTCCCAAAGAGAAGATCGAATACACCTGCCCGATGCATCCGCAGATTGTGCGCGACGCGCCGGGTAATTGTCCCATCTGCGGCATGACTCTCGAGCCGCGCGCTATTTCGTTGGAAGATGAGAATAATCCTGAACTGGTCGAGATGACGCGGCGATTCTGGGTGGGCGTAGTTCTCACTGTTCCTCTCCTTTTAATAGCCATGAGCGACGTCGTTCCGGGAAATCCCCTGGCACGACTTGCCTCAATGCGCGTGCTTGGCTGGATTCAGTTTGCGCTGGCAACGCCGGTAGTGCTCTGGGGAGGATGGCCGTTCTTTGTTCGCGGTTGGCAATCACTCGTGAATCGCAGCTTGAACATGTTCACGCTGATCGGTCTGGGCGTGTCAGTCGCATATGTTTTCAGCGTCGTTGCCAAGCTGTTTCCCGAAATCTTTCCGCCTTCATTTCGCGATTCCATGGGTGAGGTGCCGCTTTATTTCGAAGCAGCGGCAGCTATTACAACGCTTGTACTCCTGGGCCAGGTGCTCGAACTGCGCGCGCGCAGTCAGACTGGCGCGGCGATCAAAGCACTCTTGGGTCTGGCGCCGAAAACCGCGCGGCGCGTTCGTGAAAACGGCGGCGAGGAAGACGTTCCCCTGAATGAGATCCAGATAGGCGATCGCCTGCGCGTACGCCCCGGTGAAAAAGTGCCGGTGGACGGCGTCATCATTGAAGGATCGAGCGCCGTTGATGAATCCATGGTCAGCGGAGAACCGCTCCCGGTTGAGAAGCACCCCGGTGACCGCGTTATCGGTGCGACCGTGAATGGCACTGGCTCGGTCGTAATGCGAGCTGAAAGAGTTGGCTCGGAAACGTTGTTAGCGCAAATCGTCCGAATGGTTGCGGAGGCACAACGAAGTCGTGCTCCCATTCAGAAACTCGCAGACGTCGTCTCTGGCTATTTCGTGCCCGCGGTGGTTGCGATCGCGATAATTACTTTTGTTGTTTGGAGTATCTGGGGACCCGAACCGCGTATGGCGCATGGATTGGTGAATGCAGTGGCCGTACTAATCATCGCCTGTCCGTGTGCGCTCGGCCTCGCGACTCCGATGTCTATCATGGTAGCCACCGGAAGAGCTGCGCAGAGCGGTGTGTTATTCAAGAATGCCGAAGCTATCGAGGTCATGCGCAAAGTAGACACGCTGGTGGTGGATAAGACCGGGACGCTTACTGAAGGCAAGCCAAAGCTGGTCAGCGTTGTGACCGCTGAAGGTTTTGATGAACAGACGCTATTGAAACTGGCAGCAAGTCTTGAACGAGGCAGTGAGCATCCCCTGGCAGCGGCGATTATTGCGGGCGCGCAAGAGCGCGGCGTCAACCTCATCGATGCAAAGGCCTTTGACTCAATGACGGGCAAAGGCGTAACAGGTGAGGTTGATGGTCGTAAAGTTTCTCTCGGGAATCGAACCCTGCTCGATGAATTGAAAGCCGATCTGGGAGAACTTGCGGCGAAGGCCGAGAGTTTACGTGCCGACGGCACAACTGTGATGTTCGTTGCGGTCGACGATAAAGCGGCCGGTCTGATCGGTGTCGCCGATCCGATCAAAGAAACCACCGCCGAAGCGATCAAGCAGCTACACGAAGAAGGCATTCGCATCGTCATGCTCACGGGCGACAGCCGCACAACGGCAGAGGCAGTTGCCAGGAAATTGAATATTGACGAAGTGGTGGCGGAGGTGCTTCCTAATCAGAAGGTTGACGCGGTGAAGAAGTTTCAAGCCGAGGGAAGGATCGTTGCGATGGCCGGCGATGGCATCAACGACGCGCCGGCGCTGGCTCAGGCACAAGTGGGAATAGCGATGGGCACGGGAACCGATGTGGCCATGATGAGTGCTGGAGTTACCCTGGTCAAAGGAGACCTGCGCGGTATTGTCCGCGCCCGCGTCCTAAGCCGTCTGACCATGAGCAACATTAAACAGAACCTCTTCTTTGCTTTCATCTATAACTCGATTGGGGTTCCCATCGCGGCGGGAGTTCTTTATCCCTTCTTCGGTACTCTGCTAAGCCCGATGATTGCGGCAGCGGCGATGAGCTTCAGCTCTGTTTCGGTGATTGGCAATGCTCTTCGCCTTCGGCGAGCGCAGTTGTGATAACACTCATTAAAGAAGCCGGCGCCGCAGCGAAGCGATCGCGCTAACATATTCTGGGCAACTGTTCGCCTACCAGCATGTCGACTATGCGCGTACCGCCGAACCCTGTGCGCATGGACACAATGCCTCGCGGTTCAGCCTTCACTTCGCCAATGATGCAGGCATCCGGTCCGTAACGGTTCTGTTTCATCCTGCTGACTAGCTGCTCCGCGATCTCGGCTGAAACAATCGCAATTAATTTTCCTTCATTGGCAACGTAAAGCGGATCGAGGCCGAGTATTTCACAGGCGCCTCTGGCCTCTTCCCGCACCGGGATGAGATCTTCGTCAATCTCGATGCAGACTTCTGAACTCAGAGCGATTTCATTCAGCGTCGTGGCCGCACCCCCGCGCGTGGGATCGCGCAGGCAATGAATCGAGTCCAAAGCCGAAACGCTTGCGGCTTCATCCAGCATTTCCTGAACCATCGAATTCAACGGCGCAGTGTCGCTTTCTATATCGGTCTCGAGTTCCAATTCGCCCCGCGTGATCATGATAGTCGTACCATGATCTCCGAGCGTGCCGCTAAGGATTACTTTGTCGCCTGGTTGCGCTCGCGTGGCTGATAGATTAACGCGCGATTCAATTACACCGACGCCGGAAGTGTTGATGAAGAGTTTGTCTACGCTTCCTTTTTGCACCACCTTGGTGTCCCCCGTGACGACAGCCACGCCCGCTTCCGCCGCTGCATCTCGCATTGACCCCAGTATTCGTTTCAGGTCTTCAATCGGAAATCCTTCTTCCAGAATGAAGCCGGCGGAAAGATAGAGGGGACGAGCGCCGCTCATGGCCAGATCGTTCACGGTGCCGTTGATGGCGAGTTTGCCAATGTCGCCGCCGGGAAAGAAGATCGGATCGACGACGTATGAGTCGGTCGTGAAAGCAATTTTGGCCTTGGCCTGGCCGTTATTGGCCAAATCCGGTATTCCGTCATGACCAAGGCCGATTTCAAATACGGCCTGATCTTCGAGTTTCTCCAGCAAGGGGTTGCGCAGGTAATCGAGAAACAACCCTTCGATCAATTCATGCATGGCCCGGCCACCGCTGCCATGGGCCAGCGTGATCTGCGTGTCCTTGAATTTGTGTTTGCGCCGCCGCGCTCTTTCAACTCGTTCAAAGAGTGGCGTGGGGCTGAATATCTTCGACATAGAAAAATCTTTCATCCGCAGATTACGCAGATTTCACAGATTGATCGGCGGCTACGACTCCGGCAATGCTGACTGAAAATCGACAGGAAGCACTCTCGATATCTCTTATTCAAATCTGCGGAATCGGCGTAATCTGTGGATGTCGTCCTTAAGCCGGCGACGTCGAGCGCTCGGCAATTTTCGAGAGCCGGCCAAAGTTGTAATAGGCTGCGCACGCGCCTTCCGACGAAACCATGCACGAGCCGATCGGAGTTTCGGGAGTGCAAGCAGTACCAAAAACTTTGCACTCCCAGGGCTTCTTTACCCCTTTCAAAATTTCACCGCACTGGCAGGCCTTTGGATCGGCAACGCGCAAACCGGGTACGCTGAACTTCACCTCCGCATCGAAAGCAGAGTACTTCGGCCGAAGCCGCATTCCGCTATGAGCGATAGATCCCAGGCCGCGCCATTCGAAGTAGTCGCGCGGCTCAAAGACTTCGAATAAGGCTTCGAGCGCGCGCTGGTTGCCTTCGCGGTTAACCACCCGCCCGTATTGGTTTTCCACCTCGGCTCGCCCTTCAACGATTTGCTTTACGATCATGAAAACTGACTGCAGGATGTCCAGCGGCTCAAATCCGGTAACGACAATTGGTTTTCCATAATCACGCGGCACGAAATCATAGCAACGCGTTCCAATTACCGTGCTCACATGACCCGGACCAACGAAGCCGTCAAGCTTCAAGTCAGGCGAGTCGAGCATCGCCTTCAACGCGGGAATGATAGTGATGTGGTTGCAGAAGACACTGAAGTTATCAACTTGCTCTTTGGCTGCCTGGAGAATCGTCATTGCGCTCGAAGGCGCCGTGGTTTCGAAACCAAGTCCCAGAAAGACCACATGCTTTTCCGGATTCTTCTTTGCAATCTTCAGCGCGTCGAGCGGCGAATAGACCATGCGTACATCGGCCCCGCCGGCTTTGGCGTCAAGCAAACTGGTCTTTGAACCCGGCACGCGCATCGCGTCCCCGAAGGTAGTGAAAATCACGTGCGGCTGCTGGGCGATCGAGATAGCGTCGTCCACCCGGCCCAGCGGAATCACGCAGACCGGACACCCGGGACCATGAATCATTTCGATGTTCCGAGGCAGCAGATCTTCGATGCCGTACTTAAAGATCGTATGCGTATGTCCGCCACAGACCTCCATCAACTTCAACGGTCGGGAGGTCAAGCGCTCGATTTGATCGGCCAGCTTCAGCGCCAGGTCACTCTGCCTGTATTCGTCTATGAATTTCATTTTGAGATTCCCCAACAACTAACCACGGATTAACGCGGATACACGCAGATCAGAAAAAGAACTTAAAACAATAGTTGTAAGCTATCCGCGTTCATCTGCGTTCATCCGCGGTTGCTCCGACCTTTCTTCCACCAGTGATCGATGTTGCAAAAATTCGTGAACCAGGTCCCACATGATGTGATAGAGCGCGACATGCGTCTCCTGGATTCGGTGAATGCTGGAGGTGGGCACGGTCAGGCAATAATCAAGCAGCCCGGCGGCGCGCATTTGGACCATCTTGCCGCCGTCATCGCCGGCGAAGCCCAGCGTGCCCAGTTTCATCCGCCGCGCCGTGGCAAATGCGTGCATCAGATTCTCGGAATTTCCGCTGGTAGAAATTCCCAGTAAGATGTCGCCTGCGGAGCCAAGCGCAATAATCTGCCGGCTGAACACATCATCGAAGCCCACGTCGTTGGCTACCGCGGTAACCATTGCCATGTCGTTCGTGAGACAGATTGCAGGCAGCGCTTTGCGTCCCACGGTGATTGGGTGCATAAATTCAACGGCGACGTGCTGTGCATCGGTGGCCGATCCGCCGTTGCCGCAGACGAGTAGTTTTCTCCCGCGATGAAACGCCGTGGCGAGATCGAGCGAGGCCGCAATGATCGTTTCCTTGTTTTCTGCAAAGAACCTCGTCTTCACTTCCACGCTCTCGCGCGCCTTCTCCAGAAGCGAGAAGGCCAACTGCTGCTTCAGCTCCTCCGGCTGCTTCTGATCCTCGTGCAGAAACGGATAGAAGGAACGAGAGAAGTCGTCAATTGCTGGTTTACTCATTTAAATCAGATTTTCCATTTCTCATTTTTCATTTCTCATTCGCCATTATTATTGGGTAGGCCGTGCTTACTCGCTCGATAACTTCCTTGCCGGAGTCAAATGAAAAATGAGAAATGGAAAATGATGTATGGAAAATCTTCCTTTCAACACTTTCAAAAAACTAATCAAGGACAGTCTTGAACTGCTCAAATTCCAGGTCAAACTCCCCAATTTCTTTAAGCACGCGCAACGTCTCTTCCGCCTCATGCTCATCGACCTTGCTCATGGCGAAACCGACGTGAATCAAGACGTAATCGCCCACTCGAGCTTCCTCCTTGGCGAGCATGCCGATGTTGACATTGCGCTTGACGCCGCCAACCTCGACCTTGGCAATCTGATTATCTTCGTCGACGATTTCGACAATCTTGCCGGGTATGGCCAGACACATGTGTTAAGTCCTTTCATTTTTCATTCTCATTTGTCGTCGCAGAACTCGATGCTTGGAAACGACAACTGACAAATCTCAAATGAGAAATGGAAACTCTTCTTAGCGAACTACCAGGCGGCAGAATTGCTTCCGACCGCGACACGTTTTTCCATCTGCGCCCCCAGAAAGGTCAGATACTCATTCAGACCTTCTCCAGTTTTCGCGGACAGCTCCATTACCTGCATTCCGGGCCGAACCGATTGAATACTCTTGAGCGCACTCTCCAGATCAAATTCGACTGCCTCTGCCAGATCCATTTTTGTGATCAAGGAGACATCGGCCGTATTGAAGATCGTGGGATACTTTAGAGGTTTATCTTCACCCTCAGTTACCGACATCAAGACTATTCGCAGGTTCTCTCCCAGATCGTAGCTTGAAGGACAGACGAGGTTGCCCACGTTCTCAATGAAAAGACAATCCAATTCATTAAGGTCCCATTCGTCAAGTGACCGTTGGACCATGTCCGCGTCGAGATGACAAACCGTGCCCGTAATAATCTGCTTAACCGGAGCCTGGCTGCGGGCCAAACGCGCGGCATCATTTTCAGTTGCGAGATCTCCGACCAGCGCCGCCACCCGAGAACCGTTCTCACGCAACCGCGTCAGCGTCTTCTCCAGCAGAGTCGTCTTGCCGGCGCCCGGACTGGAAACGAGGCTGACGACGTAAACGCCGGCGTCTTCGAAGCGCTCTCGCAACGAACGAGCCAACAGATCATTCTGCTTCAGCACACTTTGCCTGACTTCGACGAGACGTGGTTGTGTGCTCATAGTGCCGCTCCCGCCAAGCTGAAATTCTGCGCCGACTCAACGTCTTCGCCGCCGTCCGTGATTTCAATAGCCACCAGCTCCAACTGTTTTCCGCTAACCACATTCGGTGTCAGGGCGCCGCAAGAGGGACAGCAGAACTGCTGGATTGAACCGAGCGTCTTCTCGGTTTCGCAGTGGGAGCAATAAACCACGACCGGTACTTCTTCAATCACTAATTGGGAACCTTCCAGAGATGTCCCTGCGCAGGCAAGGCTGTAGGAAAACAGCAGCGCGTCTTTCACGACGCCCGACAATGGGCCCAACTTCAGATGCACGGCATGAACCTGAGCGCCTCCCTGGTTCAAGGCCTCCTGCGAAGCACCTTCGATGATGCTCATGGCGATGGAAAGTTCGTGCATAGAATTAAGGATGAAGTTCAGAGTTCAACCTTTAGTGTCACGTCTCCACAGTTCCAACGAAAAATCGTGCCTGGCCGCAGAGCGGCCAAATGTTTATAGCTCGTGCTTTCCGAAGAGCTCTCGCGCTCCAGAGGAGCGCAATGTGCTCATCCGCAGACATTGCGCTCCTCTGGCTCTAAGAATTCTTTGGGAGCATGGTGCTATAAACATTTTGTCCCTCCGGGACTTATGAATAGGCAGCACTTATTTGTTGCGACATACTTTAAAAACCCCACGACTGCGTTTCCAATGTGAAAGCACAAGCTAAAGCTTGAACTCTAAACTTCGTTTTCATCCTTGCTTCAGCGCCGCAATATCGAAGGAAAATTTCAGTTCATTCTTGAGTTTAATAGTGCCGCCCGCAGCCGAAAAAGGCTTGATCCCAAAATCGCTTTGCTTCAGGGAAAAGTCTCCTTTGGCCCTTAAACTTTCGCCACTGACGGTGACCTCGGATGTAATCCAAAGATTCTTCTGAGTACTGCCATGAAACGTCAGATCACCGATGACCCTGGCGCGATAGCGTCCTTCCGCTAATCTGGTTACCGAAACATTGGAGCTTACAAAAACAATTTCAGGGTACTTCGCAATCTCGAGCACCTGTTCGCGCATCGTTTGCTCAATGTCGAGGCGATCCTTCTCTTTGACTTCAGTGCTTAAGACGATCGAGTCTGCCTTAATAGTCATTTTCAGCGAGGCAGACTCAAAGCTCCCGGGTACGAACTCGGTCTCACCGGTGAAGTCTTTGATCTCGAGCACAGGATCGTGCCCGAACGCGGACAGCAATCCTTCCGCAAACGCCTGGACCGTGAATTTGCTTTGCTCCGGAACCAGGCGGTAATGGACCAGCCCGGTTTCACTTGTGCGAGTTGCGGTTTCAGCTGCGGGTGCAGATGTCATACATCACATTTACCGAGACGCGACCAGTCCGCCGGCCGCCCTGCTACCAACCCTTTCCCCCTGGCCAACCCTTTCCTACACTGCCCCTGTCCTGCATCACATTGATCTGATCTTCATATATCGCCGTACGTCAGGAACGATGGTGGTTAGGCCCAGGTTGAGGTTCTCCTGAATTCCGGGGAGCACTCGATCGAGCCCGGTCCGCATCTGCTTGCGGACTTC